>WFSU01000036.1 GCA_015485845.1 Nitratifractor sp.
CTTTTAAGCCCCGCTACCGTATAATTCCCGTCCAAATTGATCGCGTAGCTCAGTTGGTAGAGCACTACCTTGACATGGTAGGGGTCGTTGGTTCAAGTCCAATCGTGATCACCATTTCTTCTTATTCCTCAAACAACATTTTCACTTCAAGCACTTATTCAACTTTTATCGGCGACAAGACTCTCTTTCTCCCGCAACATTTTGTCAGCGCTGAGGCTGGCGATCATGGAGAGGAAGACATACGCGAGGAAGAAGTAGAGTCCGATCTCTGCTTCGGCGCGACTGATGTCCTGATGGTTGGAGGTCAGATAGACCAGCAGAAGGGCGACGACGAACACATCGAGCATCGACCACTTGCCCAGATGCCGGAAGAAGCGGACGACCCCAGCAGCAAACGGGCTGTACTCGTAAACGGAGACGAAGAGAAGTGAAACGGTCTTGAGCAGGGGGACGAGGACGGAGAAGACGAGGATCACCAGCGCGACGGTGAAGTTGTCTTCGGCATAGAGTTTGGAGATGGAGCCGAGTATTCCTTTGGACTCAAATGAGAGGATTACATCGCCGAGGTATTCGACTTGTTTGTGGACGATCATCAGGAGGATGGGCGTGACAAGCCCGTTGACAAGCGCGACAAGGGCACCGAGAGAGACGACGATCGTAAATCCCCGGATGCTCAGGAAGAAGTAGAGCAATAGAAGTGTGGCTGCCGCTATTCCGAAATAGACCGCATCCCGGTCGGCCGATGCTTTGGCAACGGATCGCTCTTTCTCGAGGCGCAGCAGCAGCTCTTTGGTGTCATTCTGCACCAGGCCGAGGGTGAAGAGGGAGGCGAGTTCCTTGAGCTTGAGCTCGGCAACTCCGGCAGCATCCATCCGGTGGGCGATCTCTCCGGTGCGGGCTTCGTAGGTGACGGCGGATCGGTATCCCTCCTTGCCGTACCAGACCATGACGAGCAGCGCGATGACAGCGATGAAGATGCCGATTTGTTTTTGGGTATTCATTTTTGTCCTCTTATTTCTCAATTGAACTTTTTTAAATGCTTTGAATATGCATAAACAGAGGTTTCACTTGATGGCGACAAAGGAGTACTCAACCCATGAAATGGGCGCTTGCGTTTGCGACTGCCAGAGCTGTCGAGTGAAACCGGCGATTTCTCGGAGGGTTCAATTGTTAGATATGCTTTGAATTATACTATAATTCCACCATGAAACCTATCGAAAATCTGAAGGGCATCGCCCTCGAAGCCGGCAAGCTCGTCCGGGCAGGCTACCATGCCTCCAAGACCATCCACCACAAAGGGGTTGTCGATCTCGTGACCGAATACGATGTCCGGGTCGAAGAACTGATCCTTAAGCGACTGGCGGAGCATTTCCCCGGCTACACGCTCGTCGGCGAAGAGAGCCATGAGGGGAGTTACCATTACGACCGTGCTATCTACATCGACCCGATCGATGGGACGACCAATTTCATCCACGGGATCCCTCACCTTGGAGTGTCGATTGGCGTCTGGGAAGAGGGCAAACCGACAATGGCCGTGGTCTACAACCCCATCCTGCACGAACTCTTCTGGGCGGAAGCCGGCGAAGGAGCCTGGTGCAACGACACCCCCCTCCAGGTCAGCTCCCAGACGGAGCTCCAGCAGTCTCTCATCGCCACCGGTTTCCCCTATGCCAAAGTGAACGAAGGGGTCGAATATCGCTGGGTGATCGATGTCCTCACATCGCTCCTTCCCCACATTCGTGATATTCGCCGCCTCGGAGCCGCCGCCATCGATCTGTGCTATCTGGCGCAGGGGCGTACGGATGCCTTTTATGAAATCGACCTCAAGCCGTGGGATGTCGCGGCCGGGATATTGATCGTGCAGGAGGCCGGGGGGGCAATCAGCAATCAGACCGGTGATTCTTTTTCCTTCGATGACAAAGGGATCGTGGCCAGCAACGGGCATACCCACGACCAGCTCCTGGCTCATCTGCCTCCTATTGGATAATTCAGGATCGCGTGACCTCAAAGTAAATCAGCAACGTCTTCTCATAAAACTTATGCCCGTCATCGCTCACCATGACATAACGGTGGGGGGCGACACGGGCAAGCCCCTCGAAGTTGTCCAGGATCCAGCCGTCGTCGGTACGCAGAGAAGCGAGGATTTCGGTACGGCATTGCCCCTCCCGGATCGTATCGAGATAGACTTTTTTCAGCGTAATAGTAATGCGGAGATTTTTTTTGTCAAACGATCGTTCCAGCACCAGAATATTGCCGTCGTCCATCACTTCGATCGCAGTAATGGCATTGTGGAGGAGTTTCTCGGTTTGGAAATGCCAGATACGTCCCGACAATGCGTAAAGAGCCTGATGGGTCTTTTTTGTCCCTCTTGGGGGGTATTCTTTGGCAACCATCCAACCGTACTTTGGATGCCAGGCTATTGACTCGAGCTGTTGATTGGGTTTACGGTATTGATGGGGAGAGCGTAGGGTTTTTGGCAGGGGAAGCGACTGTATAACTTGACCGGTGGTTGACACGACTGCGACGCGGGGCACTTGTTCAAAACTGACATAGAGTGTTCCGTTGACATCGTGGGTGAGCCCTTCGCTGTCACGCTGGTGTTTTTTGAGTCGCTTTCCCCCGGAATCGGTCAATCGGTAGCCGTGCAGGGGCGAGAGGGTCGCCTGCCGGTCGAAACGTGCCCGAAACGTAAATAGGGCTCCTTTGTCACTCAGCAGATACAACGTACTTTGTTCCGGACGGTATGTCAGATCAGAGATCTCATGAAACGACACCCCATCAAGGGTGTCAAAATCAAGGTGTTTTTCATCGAGGATTTTTATACCGGGCAAAGCAGCATGACTGCGCAACGCCATGGTATAGCTGCGTACCTGCCCCAGCAAAGCCGTGGAAGCCAGCAGCGTGAGGAGCAGGAGGCGACTCACGTTTTTTTTTCTCTCCGGTATTGTCGGTAGCTCTGGAAGAGGATC
>WFSU01000037.1 GCA_015485845.1 Nitratifractor sp.
GGTGTTGGTCTTGAGGAGTTGGGAGTTGCGGTTGCCTCGGTGGTGGTTGGTCGTGGTGTGTTGGTTGATTTTGGGATTGTTGGTGTAGGTGTTGTTGCTGAACTCCATCCCATCAGCCGAGTAGTTGCCCATGGTGTCGGCGTACTGTTCGTTGAGCCGATGGCTGCCCCGGTCTCTGGCGACCCCCTGATTGATGCGGGCATGGGTGACTTCGTGTCCCATGGTGTGGGCGTAGTCGGTGGCGTTTTTCTGGGCGTTGTCGTTGATGTAGATGTTGTTGTTGCCCTTTTGGTTGTGGGTGGCACCTTTGATGTATTTATTCGTGGCGATCACTCTGGCTTTTTCGATGCTGATGCCGTAGGTATCGGCGTAGATTTTGGCGTATTGGTTCAGAGCAGCCTGTTTCTGCTCAGGGGTGCCGTCACTGAGAGCCTGGATGTATTTGCCATCATCGAGCAGTGCCATTTGTTTCTGGACGGTGAGGTCTTTTTGGACTTCGTCGATGTGATCGAGGGTATCGCCCACCTCAAAGGCATCTTTGGTCACCACATCGGCGACCGATTCGACGAGGAACTCGTTGCGTTTGATGTCCTCGGCGATGGACTTGTGCCCGTCCTCGGTCAGGAGGCGGTTATCAAGTGTCGCATCGATGGTGCCCTGGGTACGCTCGACATGGTAGATATCCTTATCCACCTTGGTGATGTCGCGGTTGGTCTGTTTGAGGGCATCTTTGCTTGCGGCATCTTTGCCGGTGATGTTTACCGTGCCCTGACCGAGGGTGGCGAGGGTTTTGGTCTTGGTATAGGTGGTGTCGTTTTTGCGGTTGAGGGAAGTCGTGGAGCTGGAGGCATCCAGACCGAAGCTCTTGTCCTTGGTGTATTCACGGTTGGCAAGGTGGGAGGTGGTGAGGGTTTTGGTGGTCAGATCGAGTGTGTGGTTGTCCTGGAGGTTGCCCTCTTTGTCTACTGTGGCAGAAGCAACAAGCGCTCCTTTGATGTTGGTGTTGTCTGCGACATGAATGGTGGCTTTTTTGCCCGTGAGGGTGGTCAGGACGGTTTGGGTGGTTCGCTGTTTGTAGGTGGAGCTGTTGATCCCGCCGCTTCCGTCTGTAGAGAGATTGGCACCCCGGCTCTGCTCATCTTCACTCTGTTTGTTCTGCAGGGACTGCACATTCAGACTGCCGTCCACACGAACATCGAGTACTTTGCTTGCGTGGACATTGGCTCCGGCAATGTTGGTGTCTTTTTTAGAGTGGAGGTTGATGTGCTTGGCGTTGAGTTTGGCGTTGGTGTAGGTGGTGGAGCGGGTGGCCGAGTCGGTTTTGTCCCCACTGATAGAAGCACTGAACCCTCCGTCTCCTACGATTCCCACACTTGCATGAGCATGGGCGTGTTTGGTATCTGTGGCTTCAGTGGCCGTGTCGCGGCTGGCGAGGATGTTGAGCATGTTGGTCTCTATATTGATAGCATCACCCGCCTGAAGATCAGAGCCTTGTATGGTGGTATCACCGTTGACGGCAGTGATGCTGAGATTGTGTCCTGCCTGGATACTCGAAGCCTGAGAGGTGGTCGTCTCGCCGGCAGTGTGGGTCTTGGTCACATCCACATCGGCCTCCAGTGAAACACTGATACCGGCCGTTCCGAGGCTTTGAGCTGCATTGGCACTGGATTGGAGTGCCAGGGTTGTTTTGCTGGTCAGGTTGACTGCGGCAGCTGCGATGTTGGCCTGATGCCATTTTTCATCCGCTTTTTCGTCGGCGATGATCGTTTCGAGTTCATCGACGTCTTCCTTGCTGACACCGACCTCTCCTCGAGACAGTGCTGCTTTGAGCTCCTGGAGTCTTTGTTCGTTTTTCTTGAGCTCTTTTTTGTATCGTCTGTATTCCCGTTTGGCCTCTTTGAGCTGATCTTTGGCTTTTGAGACGGCTTGGTACGCCTCTTTGGCTTTGAGGGCTGAGTGGGAAATCTGCACACCCAGTTCCGCCTCGGCGTGGGTGGCGTCTGCGGCGTGGGTGGCGGTGTCGCGTGCTTCGGTGATCCTGACATCCCCTTCGGCCTTGAGATGCACATCCCCTCCGGCCTGCACCTCGGACCCCTGGATGGTGATATCCTCGACCGAATCGAGCTGCACCCCGCCCCCGGCCGTGAGCGCAGAGCCGGCCGAGGTGGTCTTGGCTTCAGTGGCATGGCTCTTGTCGTAGGTAGCCTTGGCGAACGTGATCCCCACCCCGCCGTTGCCCGTCTTGACCCCGAGTGTGAGATCGAGACTCTTCTCTTTGTGGTCTTCGGTTTTGGTGTGGCGTTCTTTGGCCTCCTTGATCGTGATGGAACCCACGTCGGTCTTGGCGACGATGTGGCGGGCCGCCTCGATCTCCGATCCGATCACATCGGCCGTGCCGGCATCGATGATAACTGAGCCGCCCTTCTCGGAAGGAGTTTCGGCGCCGGCATGGATGTGGGATTTTTTGGCGGTCTCATCGTAGGTGGTCGTGCTGTCGGATTTGCTCTGCCACAGGTGCCCGCCCTGGAAAAGACCGGAGCTCTCACGGACTCGGGTCTTGGTCTCACTCTCGATGCCGTTTTGGATCACCACCTTGTCCTCAGCCGTGAGGTAGATGTTGCCCTTCTGTGTCGTCAGGTCGGTGGCCGTGAGGTTGACGTTTTTCCCTTTGACGACGATGTGGTTTTGAGCCTCGGCAGACGAATCGGCCAGCTGGGTTTTGCTGTGCGCATCGACGGAGCGTCGGGAGAAGAGCCCGCCGAGAACGGAGTGGGATTTTTCGTGGTAGCTGGCATTGGTGTATTTTTTGGCCGTGAAGGAGACATCGCCATGCTCAGAGGTGATGCTGGCGGATTTGGAAGCGGTGATCTGCGTCGATTCGAGGTTGACCCCTTGTTTACCTTTGATGCTGAGGGTGCCGGTGTCGATCGTGGTGCCCTGAGCCGACTCCTCCTGCGTCATATCAGTACGGGAAGCGTGCGAGAGGAACCCATCGTGCGCTTCGCTGCTGGAGCGGACGGTGCTGTCGACGACGGCCGTGGCGTTGACCGTGTTGCCGGCCTGGATGCGTGCCATACCCGATGTGATCCTGGCCGCTTCGAGATTGGCATCATGCCCCGCATCGATGTCGACCAGCGCCCCGGCCTTGATATGGCTGTGCTGATGGGTGACACTGCTGCCTGAGGCTTTGCCGTCTTTGTAGGTATAGTCGTAGGAGCGTTTGTCGGCAACGGTGCGGATGGTGACATCCCCTTTGGCTTTGAGGGTGAGGCTCCCCTTGGCGCTCAGATCGGCACCGACGTTGTCGATGTTTTTGGCCGCGTCCAGCTTGAGATTGCCCTTGGTGGCGGTGATCGAGGCTGTTTTGTCGATCACCGTGTAGTGCTCCTTGCCGTCCTTGCGGTTGATATCGACTCCGTGAGAGAGGGTGCGGTTGATGATGGAGCCTTTGCGTGAGACCAGCTGGACACGCCCCCCTTTGATCCGTCCGGAGAGGTTTTTGATATCCCCGATGGCCGTGATATGTGCAACTCCTCCGGCACGAATATCTCCTCGAACATTGGTCATCGTCCCGGTGTGCAGATGCATATCCCGTCGGGTAGCGATCGATCCGGTGTTGCCCAAATGCCCCTTCACTGTGAGATCCATACTGTTGGCATGGATCGCCGCCCCTTTGGGACGGGTGTACTTGTGGGCAAGGTAGAGGATGGGGACGAGGACTTTTTTGCCTCCGACGGTACGCTCTTCCATCCAGACAATGTCTTTTTTGAGTTTTTTGAGTTGCTCGGCAGTGGGCGCCTTGCCCACCTTGAGACCGACGGCGAGAGCAAAAGAGACACCGTTGTCCATCAGTATCTGAAACTGTTCCTGATCGCTGCGTGCCTCTCCGATAAACCGCTGCCCGGTCATCGCAATGATCGCATCGCGCACCAGACGCGTCTCTACCATCGCATCCCCGAGACGACGCGTCATGGCACCCCCGTCATGATCCAACCTCTCAAGCATGTAGTCGGAGCTGACATAGTTTTCGTAGTCGATGTACTCCGGATTGGTCTCGATCAACGGGCCATCGGGGTCTTTGTTGATGATGGTGAGTTCGTAGGGATTGTTCGGGAGGGTAATAGCTCCGTGGGTCGTAGGGTCGTATGTGACAGGAGTCGGCAGGAGAGGTGCCGTATCGATCTCGGGCAGGTCGGGAGCCTCCGTGGTGGTGACACTCTGCGTATCGACAGGTTGTTCGTCGACCGTGTGATCCTGCGCGGCCACATCCCGGTGCGTCGCATCCACCGTACCGGTATCGGTCGAGATCGTCTCCCCACCATCAGGACCGGTGACATCGGCATGATCTTTGACCCCGTTTTGCAACGTATCGATGGTACCGGTGATGCTGCCCCCTGCCACAATCAGTGAATCGCCTCCGACTGTGGTCGTGCCGGTAGATGTAGTGGTATAGTCTATATTTTGCCAGGTACTGTTGTCCCCCAATTCATCATCGAATCCCCAGGTGGAATGATTGACGGTTTCGGATGTATTGACATGTGCTGCGGTAGGTGTATTGTCCAATGTGTGAATATCGGCATGAATATTACGGGCTGCCGATATAGTTGCATCCTGGTTTTTTAATGTATCGGTATTTAAATACAAATCATGATTACTCGTAATTTTAGCCGGAGTTGTTCTGGATTTATTGACGATGACGGTACGAAACTCTACCCAGGGATCCGACGTGAAGCTCACCGTATCATCACCAAAGAAACTGTCATCCCCTGTGTGTACCATTTCTCCATGATATTTTACGATGTTGTCATACAAATCTTTGGAAATAAACCATGGCTTCACCCCGTTTAAGACATCTTCTACGCCGTTATAGTCTTTGCGCCCTTCTCTCTCGGCAATCCAAGCTTCCATCTGGGCACGTGTCATGTTCTCTTCGGTAATGGTGTTGTAATAATACACATCATAATCGATCTGGGTTTCCCCCTGATTCAGGAGTGTTTTTGCCGAGATGGTCATATCTCCCTGCGATTCGATCTGTGCCGAAATATTTTTGACAGTCCTGGTCCTGGCTCCAGTCGATGAGGCAGCTATCTCCATGTTGCCTCCGGCATGGATCATGGCATCGGGATGGTTGTACAGCAGGTTGGAAATATACAGGTTCATATTGCCCCCGGAATAGAGGGTATTATAATTGTGCAGATTGGTACTGTCGATGTTCAGCCCATACGCTGCAGCGATCCCGGCTCGATTGGTGATCGTCCGAGCCGTGATGTTGAGATCACCGGATGAGGTCAGGAATCCTTCATTGACCAAATCGCCGCTCAGATCCAGTGTACTCAAATATCCGCCCCGGATCACAGCATGCGTATTGTGGACGTTGTTGGTCACGTTTCTCGCCCGTAGCCGAAGCGAATCGCCTGCGCTAATCTTCCCGTTGTTTTCCAGATTACCCCGTACCGTCAGATTGGCCTCGCCCAGAGCCGCAATCTCCCCATGGTGGATCACATTTCCGGCAAAATCAAGCTCCAGGGCACCGCGTGAGAGGAAACGGGTACCCGCATCGATCACCGGAACACGCGTGTGTACCCTGAGCATACGCTCAGCAAAAAAGCGGGAGTGATCCACCCCAAGAGTCTCGGCCTCGATCGCCAGTGTATCCCCCGCTTCGAGATCCCCCCGGCTGTTGTCAAGTGACTGTGCGTGGAGATTCAACGTCCCGTTGGTGGTCATCAATCCGCCGTGATTGCTGATGGCTCCTGAAGCGGTGATATTCAGGGTATCGCTGTCGCCATATACATGACCGTTTGTGTTGTCAAACGTCCCGGTAGTGATCGAAATCTCGCCACCGGAGAAGGTGCCTTCTGTGTTGGTAAAACGGTTTGAATGAATCGACCCGATGTTCTGGACATAGAGTGAACCGTTGGTCTCGGTCACCGTATCGGCATCGATCGTGAGCGTATCATCCGAAATCAGACGGCTCCCCCTCTCGATACGCATCGTCTGATCCGTATCGGTCTGGAGCTGACGCTGTGCATACAGGGTCGCTCCGTTTGTGAGGGTATACTCCCGGGCATGAATCGTGCCGTCATGGTGTGCGATGAAGTCAGAGTGATCCTGTGTCAGCATCCCGGCAGCATCCATATCCATATCGTACCCACTGGAAATCTGAGCATCGCGAAACGTCATATCCTCTGCCGAAACAGCCACATCATTGTCGGCAGCGATAACGCTCCGGGCACCGGTAAGATTTTTCGCTGTTGCGATATGAATATCCTGCCCCTTGAGTGTCGACGAAGAGATATCGAGGTCTTTCGTGGCATGTAAATTCAGTGTCGTGTTGGCTTCGAAATAGGCGCCTCCCGCCTGCACAGCGTCTCCCGAAACCGACACGCCGTCGCTTCCCGAGTAGAGTGTACTTCCGTTTAGATTCGTTGCGTGCGCTTGAACCTGCAATGCTCCGTTGGCAATGAGCGTGGCGTGGGTCAACGTCGCATCACCCTGCACGTGCACATCCAGTCCCCGGGTCGATTCGATCGTTGTGTTGTCGGTACGAAGGGATTGTGTCGTGAGGGAGACACCCTCTCCGCTGATCGTTCCGTTATCCCCGTAAAAGCTTTCGGTGCTCAGCAAGACCGATCCCCCTGAACCGATATAGCCGGACGTGTTATTGACGTCTCCACCCGTGAGTGTTGTTTGGTCTCCGGAATAGAGTACCCCGTTGGTATTGTCCAGTATCGACGCAGCCGTGACATGTAACTGTGAACCCGCCTGAACCGTTCCGCCTGCATTCTCAAGTGTACCGGTAGTAAGGAGCAGAGTATCGTCTCCTTGTATGACTCCATTGTTGTTGAGAGTTTTCCCGGTGGTGATGGCGGTGGAGTCTGCCACAATGGTACTGCCGGTGTTGTTGAGCGTTTCGGCTTGTATCGCTACATGCTGAGCACTCTGGATAGTGGAATCATCCGTATGGTCGAACACACGCGTCGTGATGTTGATATCGCCACCGGCTGCGAGAAGTGCATGGGCGTTTTGCGCCAGATAATCCTGCGCGACAATATCCAGATTCCCCTGAGCCTGTATCGAGGATCCGTTGGCATCCACCTGTTCGGAGTGCAGAACAAAATCCGCATAGGAGACGAGGACTGCTCCCTCGGCTTGCAATGTCTTGCTCTCAAGGACAAGCCCTTTTGCCTCAAGGTATCCTCCGGCTATGTTCATGGCGCCATCCATGGCGATATGGGCTCCGGATTTGGAAAGGATGCTGCCATTTGCCCCCTCAAAACTCCCGGCATCCATCTCAAGACTTTTCTGTGAGAATATCTGACCGTTACGGTTGGAAAACACATGTTCGACATGCAACCTGCTCTCTCCCTGCGATTCCAATACGCCTGTATCGTTGTTCAAAGTGTTTGCATGGATATCCAGGGTACCGGAGGTGTGCATCGCGCCTGTATTGGTCACCCGGGAACCGGTCAATGTCATTGAGTCAGCCTTGATCTCGCCGGCATTGTTTACCGAATCGGCAGCATTGATCTTCAACGAGGAAGCAATCACTCTCCCGGAAGATGCATTGGTAAACGATCGGGTATCCAGTATCGCACCATCAAGCCCATACAGAACACCGTGATTGTCCAGAACCGAGGTGGCACCGATACGCAAAAGTCCTGTAGCGGCCGGATCAAAATCTTCCGTCACACCTGCAGCGAGCAACCCATAATTGAGCACCAACGCTGCATCCAGAGTCGCATCGGTCACCGCGCCGCTGTTGCCGTAAAGCTCAAGGGTATCCAATGCACTCAGGTCGAGTGTGTAAGCATGGATCCCATGCTGAATGTGTACCGAATGGGAATGGCTGCGCACGCGGGCTCTTTTTTTGGCGCGTACCTTCCCGAGGATGATGTTCCCATCCGCACTGATCTCCAGATTTCCTTGAGAAAGGATCTCGGTCGGGATACGAACGCCTACCCCTTTCTGGGTGCCGATGAGACGGATTTTATTGGCATAAATTCCCCCAAGCGCTGTCGAATCAATGCTGAATGCCGGACGGGATTTCCCCGAAGCATCCCGTACACTCACCTGCCCGTTAGCATCGATGCGGTTGATACCGGTCACCACATCCAACTCATTGGCATACAGTGCAGCATTGAGCTTAAGTGCTTTCGTGTAGATCTCCAGTTTGTCACTTCCGCGTCCGTTGAGACCTTTGCCGTCGATCAGTATGTCACCCCGCTCGACATCATAAACGGGTTTTCCACCGCTGAAATGTACTTTTCCGGTCGTCAGTGTCGCTTTTGGGATGTTGATAAACCCTCCACCATTGACCGTGATACCGTTGGGGTTGGCCACAATGACATCGGCTTTCTTGCCTGCTACTTCCAGATAGCCATGCATGTAGGTACGATTGGTTCCGGAAACTTCATTGAGGATGAGGGAGGCTTGTTTGGTTCTGACATTCTCATTTCCGTTAATGTATCCGGCCGTCTGTGTTTTGACATCTTTGTTGGCATTATTCAAAATGGTCCCTTTTGTAGGAACATCAAAACGCAGGTATGTATTGTGAGAGATACCCGATCCGTCCGGCCGGGCGATGTTGACCACCTGTGTACCGTTGCGTGCCGTGTCGAGTGTCGTATGACCGGGCTTCTGATGACGCGTATCCAGAACGATATCCGCAGCCGATACCGGCAAAAAGATTAGATGCAAACCCAACCAGAACGCTAATACTTTTTTCATGTTTCTCTCCTAAAATTTGTATGAAAGGCTCAGCCCAAGAAAGCCGTTGTTTTTCTTGACAACTTTGTCACCGTTTGGTTTGTAGGTCACTTTATTCGAATCGATAATGGGAAGAGATTTGAATACATCAATGCTCAAGGATTTCAGTTGCAACCTTACCCCAAACGCCCCACCGAGAATATGACCTCCATGGCTCTGCTTATTGTGCGCAATTTTGGCAAAATCAAGTGCTACGTACGGGCTGAATGTCCCCAGTGCAAATCGCTGATTTAACGTGAGTTCATTGCGGACATAAAAGCCCTTATTTCCGGAGATTTGCCCCGCGCTTTTGAAGCCCCGTACGCTGTAGGGACCTCCGGCACCCATCTGCTCAGCTCCCAGAATTCCCGCTTTGGCATATTGCCCATGTAACGAAAAATTATAAAGGAGTGATGCGTTAGATTCTTCGATCAGCTTCTTGTTGTAACTTAGATCCAATGTAAGCTTGGAAAAACTCGGACTGGCTTTGGTGCCCGTTTTTGCACCAAGAATATTCAATCCTCTGTGATAGGTAAATGTGGCATAGCCATCCCATGTTTTACCCGTAAACGAATGGGTATATGCCATCCGGGCTATCGTTAAAACGCTGCTGGACGTATTCAAGTAAACACCGGCAAGATAGTTATCATTACGTTTACGGGTCAAAGAAAATTCCAAAGATCCTTTTTGTTGTTTGGTATGAAACAGTTTGTATTCCATCTTCACTTGATGACTCTTACTGATGCCTTTAGAGTCATAATCTTTGTTCAGCCCATTGACAACCTGATTGTATTTAAAATGGGAGTAACTGTACTCAAAATAGGCTCGGCTGATGGGGAGTCCATATCGAAATGAATAGCCACGTGATCGATTGTGAGGATCTTGTTTGTTGGTTGTGTTGGCTGAGAATGTCAGCAGATCATTTAATCCAAGGGGATTGTCCCATCCCAGCGAGCCACTCCATTGGTATTTCCCCGATTTGACGGTTCCATGGTTGTTTACCCCGATAGAACCGTGAAAAGGAAAACCGGTTTTTTGGCCTTTGATGAGTACTTTGGAATAGCCTTCTTTTTCTCCCGGAACCAATGCCATACTTGCCTGCATGGACTGCAATCGGCTCAACTGTTCGATACCTACTTCAAGATCACGTAAGTTCAAATAACTTCCATGCGCAAACGGGAAGACAAGAGCCGTTTGGACCCCTTCTTCGATAATCGATTCGATCTTGCCCTCCATGGCTGAAATCACAAGGTGTCCGGTGGATATGTTTTGTGCTTTCAAATACGCTCGAGACGTGATGTATGCTTTTTCAATATATAGATTATTAATTTCCGTCATGAGATTCTGCAAATCTTCAATCGTGTCACAGCGATGAAGATAGCGCTGTTTAATACGCGCCAACGTCGAAGCTGAAATGCGGGTAATAGCATGCGTATCAATCGAATGCATATGGATACATTTCCCGGATGAGCCTCCATGTTTCAGCATCTGTTTTTTCAGTTCCGTATAGACGGGGGGTTTGTTGGCTCGACGTTGTTTTTGTTGGGCTTCAAAAATATGTTTTTCTGCCTGTAAACGCTGAATACCCTCTATCTGATCCTGCACATTATTGGCATGCGCACTGTACAAAAACACGATTGCAAAAACGATATATAGCCTCATTTTCCCTCTCCCTTAATTTAGTAAAACTATGAGTTTAAAAACTAAATTATAATATGAATCAGCTTGGCAATGCTTGATGAGGTATTAATATTTGTTAATATCTTTACTCAAACTAACAAATCCCGCACGCTCTGCTGCGGGTCTTTCTCCTCTTCGATCATCGCATACACTTCCCGGGCAATCGGAAGATAAATGTCATTGCGCTGAGCGATGCCGTAGAGGGCTCGAGCAGTGGGAACGCCTTCGGCAACTTCACCGAGCTCTTCGACAATCTGCGCTACCGGTTTTCCCTCTGCAAGCCCCAGACCCACGCGGTAGTTACGCGAGAGAGTCGAGCTGGCGGTGAGGAAGAGATCCCCGGCTCCACCGAGGGAGAGAAACGTCTCCTCCCGAGCACCGAACGAAATACCGAAGCGGGTCATCTCGACCAATCCCCGTGAGATGAGTGCCGCACGGGCATTGTTGCCCAGGTGTAAGCCGTCGCAGACACCTCCGGCGATGGCAATGACGTTTTTGTACGCCCCGGCCACTTCGGCCCCGACGACGTCATCATCGGCGTACCCTTTGATAAACTCAGGCAGTGCATCTGCCCAGATACGTGCCAGAGCCCGATCCGTCGAACTGATTACCAATGCCGTCGGCAATGACTGCTGCACCTCCGCCGCAAACGAAGGGCCCGAGATAAATGCCAGACGCTCAGGGGGGACAAAGGCACCGT
>WFSU01000038.1 GCA_015485845.1 Nitratifractor sp.
CAGGGGATCGACACCATCGTCCCGGTCGATGTCTACGTTGCCGGATGTCCTCCCCGCCCCGAAGCGCTCCTCGATGCGGTGATCGCGATCCAAAAGCGCCTCCACACCGAACCGGCACTTGAGCCAAGACATCCGGACTTCAAAGGGATGTATGATGCTTGACCCCGACACCCTCCGATCCGTCGCCCCCTCTGTCACACCCGCACCTCCGATGGGGGAAACCGATGTCCTGATCCTCAAGCCTGCTGATCTGCGCCCCCTCGTCGAGACACTCAAACATACCCACGACTATACCCTGCTGCTCGACATCACCGCCGTGGACAACCTCGACCGACCCCAGCCTCACGGTGCCCGGTTTGAGGTGCGCTATCTGTTTCGTGACCGTACGTTCACCCGCACCCTGATGCTCAAAGTTCCCCTTCACAGAATGGAACGGGGGATCGAAACCCTCACCCCCCTCTACCCGGCTGCCGACTGGCTTGAGCGGGAAGTGTGGGATCAGTACGGAGTGGTCTTCGAGGGGCATCCGACCCTCAAGCGGATCCTCAATCACATGGAGTTTGAGGGGCACCCCCTGCGGCGGGATTATCCCATCGATCGTCGCCAGACGTGTACCGTCACGCAGGATATAATGGATGAGATGCAACCGGCACTCGATGCCCGAGGGCTGGACCCCAAACGGGATCACCTCATGCTCCTCAACCTCGGCCCCTCCCACCCCGCCAGCCATGGCACCATCCGCACCCTCGTCGCCCTCGATGGAGAGAAGATTGTCGCCGGAGTGAGTGAAGTCGGTTATCTCCACCGGGGCTTCGAGAAAAGCTGTGAAAACCATACATACAACCAGATCATCCCCTACACCGACCGCCTCAACTACTGCTCAGCACTGATGAACAACATCGGTTTCGCCAAAGCGGTCGAAGAGATGCTCGACGTCACCCTGCCCGATCGGGCGATCTTCATCCGGGTGATCCTCGCTGAGCTCTCCCGCATCATCGATCACCTCGTCTGCCTCGCCGCCGGACTGCTCGACATGGGGGCACAGACCAACTACTGGTATCTCTTCAACCCCCGCAATGATGCGTACGACTTCCTGAGCAAACTCACCGGCGCGCGGCTGACCAACAGCTTCATGCGGATCGGCGGGATGACCCACGATCTCTACGACGGATGGGAAGCCGACCTGCGTCATGTCCTCAAAAAAGTCGACGAAGGGGTGAGTGAAACCCTGACGATGATCCAGCACAACCGGATCTACAACGATCGGATTCAGGATGTCTCCCCCCTCTCGGCTGAGGAGGCGATCGGCTACGGATTTACCGGTCCGAACCTCCGCGCCAGCGGCGTGGCGTACGATCTCCGTTTTGCCCGGCCATATTATTATTACGATACGTTTGATTTCGACATGGTGGTGGGGAGTCACGGGGATACCCACGACCGGCTCATGGTACGTTTCGAAGAGATACGTCAAAGCACACGCATCATCGAACAGGCGATGGATCGAATACCGGGTGGTGCCGTCTGTGTCGATGACCGCGCCATCACCCTACCGCCCAAATCGGCCGTCTACTCCACCATCGAGGGGACGATCGACCAATTCAAGCTCACCATCGACGGGGTACGGGTTCCGGCCGGTGAGTACTACGGTGCCACCGAAGCGGCCAATGGCGAGCTGGGCTATCACATCATCAGCGACGGGAGCGGCACCCCGTACAAAGTCAAAGTCCGCGCCCCAAGCTTCCTCCACATGCAGGCCTATCCGCATCTGATCGAAGGGTATCAAGTGGCCGACGCGATCATGACACTCGGAAGCCTCAACATTATCGCCGGGGAGATGGATCGATGAGTTTCACTTGGACCAGCGCACACCGCGCCGAACTGGATGCATTGAAAGAACGCTATCCCAGCCCCAAAGCTCTGGTGCTGCCCGCCCTCTGGAAAGTGCAGGAGCAGGAGGGGTTCCTCTCTCTCGAAGGGATCGAAGCCGTGGCCGAACTCACCGGCTACTCAAAGGCGGAAGTATATGGAGTCGCAACATTTTACACAATGTTCCACCTCCAGCCGCAGGGGACATATACCCTCCAGGTCTGCAAAACCCTCTCCTGCGCACTCAATGGCCAGGGGACGATCCTCGATCACCTCAAAGAGCGCCTCGGGATCGAGGTGGGAGAGACCACACCTGACGGGCAGTTTACCCTCACACAGGTGGAGTGCCTTGGGTCGTGCGGCACCGCACCGGTAATGCAAGTCAACGACACATTGCATGAGCACTTGACGCCCGAATCAGTCGATACCCTTCTCGATACACTGAGTGACAAAGGGGGATCACTATGATCAAAGATATCCGCATCGTCAGCCGACGATTTAACCTCCCCCAGAGTCACACACTGGAGGTCGCCCGCCAGCACGGAGCCTACCGGAGTATCGAAACCCTCACCGAACGCACGCCTGAGGGCATCATCGCTGCCGTCGAAGCGAGCGGACTACGGGGCAAAGGGGGGGGCGGTGCCCCCACCGGAGCCAAATGGCGCCTCATGGAAGGGGAGTTTGACGGCCGCCCGAAATACGTCGTCGTCAACGCCGATGAGAGCGAACCCGGCACCTTCAAGGACGGCCACATTTTGAGCAAAGACCCCCATCTCCTCATCGAAGGGATCCTCCTCACCTGCTATGCCCTCGGAGCCCACGATGCCTACATATACATCCGGGGCGAGTACTACGAACGCCAGCAAATCCTCCAGCACGCCATCGACGAAGCCTACGAAGCAGGTATCCTCGGACAAAGCATCATGGGGCACGACTATCGCGTCGATTTAACGGTACATCGGGGAGCCGGTGCCTACATCTGCGGAGAAAAATCCGCCCTGCTCGAATCGATGGAGGGCAAACGGGGGCACCCGCGCCTCAAGCCCCACCAGAAAGAACCTGAATGGTACTTCGGCAATCCCACGCTGATCAACAACGTCGAAACGATTGCCACGGTGCCCTTCATCGTCACCGAAGGGGCGGACGCCTATCGGCAGTACGGGACGGAACGCTCCCCCGGAACCCTGCTCTTTGCCCTGAGTGGCCACGTCAACCGACCCGGTGTCTACGAAGCCCCGTTTGGTACCTCCTTGATGGAATACATCGAACACTACGGCGGCGGCATCCGCAACGGCGGCACCCTCAAAGCCGTCATCCCCGGCGGCGCTTCCACCCCGGTTCTCACGGCGGATGAAGCGGCACAAGCCCGGCTCGATTATGAGAGCATGCAGGGGCTCGGGTCGGCACTCGGTACCGGAGGGATGATCGTCATGGATGAGAGTGTCGATATGGTCGAAGCGCTGAAAAACCTGATGGCCTTCTACCACCACGAATCGTGCGGCCAATGCACCCCCTGCCGGGAAGGCACCGGCTGGGTTGATGCGATCCTTGCCCGGATACTTGCCCGGGAAGGAAACCGGGATGACCTGAAAAAGCTCCTCGACATTTCTGAGACCATGAACGGCAAGACCGTCTGCGTCTTCGCGCCAGCCGCCTCCAGTGTGATCGATGCCATGGTGCAGAAGTTTGAAACCGAATTTCTTCGATACCTCGACACAGGAGGTGCAGCATGAGTACCCAATCGGTCACTATCACCGTCGATGGAACTCCGATCGAAGTCAACCCCGACCGTATGCTGCTCCCCGAACTCCTCGACAAGGGATTTTCGATCCCCCACTTCTGCTATCAAGAGAGTCTCGGCAGCGATGGCAACTGCCGCATGTGCATGGTGGAGATCGCCGGGAAAAAACGCCCTCAGATCTCCTGTGACACCCCCATCGTCGCCGGGATGGAAGTCCGTACCCGTGGCGAATCGATCGAAAAAGTGCGCCGCGACATCCTCGAACTCGAACTCATCAACCACCCCGTCGACTGCCCCATCTGCGATCAGGCAGGGGAATGCAGCCTCCAGGACTACTACATGGAGTACGGTCTCTATCAGGGGAAGGTGGACAAAAAAGAGAAGCACCACTTCGACAAACACATCGATCTCGGTGCCAATGTCCTGCACGATCAGGAGCGGTGCGTCCTCTGCCAGCGGTGTGTCCGCTTCTGTCGGGATGTGACCCACACCGATGAGCTTTGTGTTGCCGGGCGGGGAGATCACTCGTACATCACGACCATACCGGGTGAAACCCTCCACAACGCCTATGCCATGAATGTCACCGACCTCTGTCCGGTCGGCGCTCTGACGAGCAAAGACTTCCGCTTCCAGCAGCGGGTGTGGTTCCTCGCCACCTCCCCCTCGGTGTGCCACGGCTGTGCCAAAGGGTGCGCCATCGATATCGACCATGCCAAATCCAAATACCACGACGACACGATCTACCGCTTCCGCCCCCGGAAAAACCCAGAGATCAACGGAGAATTCATCTGCGATGCCGGGCGCTTGAGTTATAAAGAGACACAAACCTACCTCTTGAGAACATGCCTCGCCAAGGAAGAGATCCTTGCAGATGCCGAAGCCCTCGATCGGATGAAAGCGATCCTCACTGAGGATGAATACCCGATCGTTGTGTTGGCCGATGCCAACCTCTACACCGAAGAGTTAGCCGCGCTTCAAGCCTTTGCCCGGACATTCCATGCCCAACTCTACGCCCCACTTGAAGCATACCATGATCCCGCGTTTGGCGATGACTGGCTCAAAAGCTCCCAGCGTGCCGCCAACGCCGAAGGGGTCAAACGTCTCGGGATCGCCACGGAGATGCCAACCCTTAATGACAATACTCTTGTCATCAATGTCAACCACCCGGACGGCCACCGTACCGCCAACCGTATCGATCTCCTGACCCATCGGCCTGACGAAAATACCGAAAGGGTACCGGCACGCCTGACCCTCCCGATCGCCCCGTGGGTGCGGAGCAGCGGGCACCTCATCAATGAAGACGGCATCGAGCAGTATTGCGAACAGGTGTTGCGTCGGAACGATCCAACACCAACCCTCCTCGAGCGACTGGCTCATTTTCTTGACAAGGGAGACGACACGATCCTTGACAACATGGAGACAGCATTATGACAACCGCACAGATACTCGTCACCCTCGGCTCCATCGTCCTGGCCGCCCTGCTCGCACTCCTGATGATCCCGGTACTGGTCTGGCTCGAGCGTCGGGTGTGCGGACTCATCCAGGATCGCCCCGGCCCCAACCGTACCAATGTCTTCGGTTTCCGACTCGGCGGCGTCGTCCAATCGTTTGCCGACGTGGTCAAACTGGTCACCAAGGAGGAGTACATCCCCGATCACATTCGCTACGGTCGGTGGATTTTTCTCCTCGCACCCATGATCACGTTTGCCTCGGCACTGCTGGCCTTCATGGTGATCCCTTTTGCCGACACGGTACAGGTCGATGGGGCTGCCCTCCGTATTCAGGGGCTCCCTGTCTCGTATGGGATCCTCTGGTATCTGGCGATCGGATCGGTTGGGATCCTCGGGATGGTCTTCGGGGGATGGCTCAGCCACAATAAGTATTCACTCCTCGGTGCCCTGCGGGCTGCGGCTCAGATGATCAGCTATGAGCTGGCACTGGGTCTCGGGATCATAAGCATGATCCTCACTTACGATACGATCGATTTCAATGCCATGGTTCAGTGGCAGAGCGGCACCTTCTGGGGCTTCATCCCCGCTTGGGGGCTTTTCATCCAACCTTTTGCCGCAGTGATCATCATCATTGCTCTCTTCGTCGAAACCAACCGGGCACCCTTCAGCGTCGCCGAAGGGGAGAGTGAAATCGTCGCCGGATTCTTCACGGAGTACACCGCCATGAAATTTGCCATGTATTTCATGGGGGAATACGTCGCCATGAACACCGCCAGTGCCGTCATCGTCACCATGTTCCTCGGCGGCTACCAGCTCCCCTGGTTCTCCACTGCGGCACTGTTGGAGCACTTCCGTACCGTGGCAGGTGTCCTGCTCCTGCTGGTACCGGTGGTGATGACTCTTTTCATCCTCTGGATGCGGCGCAACAACCGGGTACGTCTCACCCTCAGCACCGACGGAGGACGTGGGCGTGAAACCCGTATCCTCACCGGGGTACTGATCGGCACCACCCTCCTGATCGAAGCGATACTGCTCTGGCTCCTCCTCGAGCCTGCCGGATCGATCGGGGCTTCGGTGGCGGTTCCTTTGCTGCAAATTGTCATTTTCGTCGTCAAGCTGATGCTGGTCAATCTTTTCATTATCCTCATCCGCTGGACGCTCCCCCGCTTCCGGTACGATCAGGTACAGGTGCTCGGGTGGCGTTACCTGCTGCCTGCGGCTCTGGCCAATCTGTTCGTCACATCCATCATCGTCGCAGGAGTCGGCTCATGAATGACACGGTAAAACCCACCCGGATCACGACTGTCCCCCGCTACGGTGACCAACCCGCCGACAAGCTCTATCTACCCGCCATTTATGCCGGGATCAAAGTCACCCTCGGGCATTTCGTCCGCAACGTCCTCGACATCACCGCCATGGAGACCCTCGAATACCCCGAGGAACAACCCACTGATATCACTTCACGCTATCGGGGGCTCCACCGCCTTACCCACCGTGAAGACGGTTCGATCCGTTGCGTAGCGTGCTTCATGTGCGCCACCGCTTGCCCGGCTCAGTGCATCAACATCATTGCCACCGAACGCACCGACGGGATCGACGAAAAAATGCCCGAAATTTTTGCGATTGATACCCTCGAGTGTGTCTTCTGCGGGATGTGCGTCGAAGCCTGCCCCTGCGATGCGATCCGTATGGACACAGGGATATTCTCCGTCACCGGCAAAACCCGGGAGGATTTCGTCCTCCAGCGCGACCGCCTCCTCTCCCACACCGGAGCATTTGAGACGGAACAAACCCGGAACAAGGAGGCTTCCCATGATTGAGATACTTGAAACATCCCTGTTTGCCCTGCTGGCACTGGGTGTACTGACCGGGGGGCTGATGATTCTCCTTGCCCGACGCCCGGCCACCCATGCGATGGGTTTTTTCATCGCACTGCTCTCCGTAGCGGGGTTGTTTGCCCTACTGCATCAGTCGTTTCTCTTTTTCGCTCAGGTACTGGTGAGTGTCGGTGGGGTCGTCATCGTGACGCTCATCATGATCCTCACCGTCAATCTCCGTGAAGCAGACCTGCCCCCCGAGCCGCACCAAACTCGATGGCTCATTGGTGCGGCCGTGATCATCGCCCCGCTGAGTCTCCTGCTCTATCAGACACTCACGACACTCGGCGATGCCTTTCCACCTGTCTCAGACACCTTCGGGGGCACCCGATCGCTCGGAACCCTGTTGTTTCACGACGGGGTACTTCCGTTTGAGATCCTCTCCGTCCTCCTGCTGACCGCCATGGTCGGTGCGATCATCATCGGAAAAAAGGAGCAGTCCTATGACCGTGAATCCTGATGCCTATTTTGCCGTAGCCACGCTGCTCTTTTCCCTCGGGATCCTCGGGGTTATCAGTCGGCGCAACCTTCTCGTGATGTACCTCTCGATCGAGCTCATGCTCAACGCGGTCAATCTCATCCTCGCGACGTTTTCACGCCTCCATCCCGACGAGGGGGGTACGATGATCGCCCTGTTCATGATCGGAGTGATCGCAGCAGAGGCTGCACTGTTTCTCGCCGTCATTGTCCAGATCTACCGCAAAAAACACACCCTCGACAGTGATGCGTTCACCGAACTGGCACAAGGAAAAAAATTATGAGTTCCTCTCTCCCCTCTCTCATCGTCCTTCTGCCGTTTTTTGGAGCCGGGGTAATGGGATTCGTTTACCTCTTCGTCCCGGCTGGCCGGAACCTCCGCCGTTTCTATGTCGCCGTGGGAATCGGCACCCCTCTGCTGGCCGCTTTATTGGGGCTGATCGTCGTGGGCGAGATGCTCACGCTCCCGGCTTCGGCTTCTATTGCTTCCCCGCTCTACTCCTGGATCGCCATCGGCTCGTTTGAAATCGATGTGGCGTTTGTGGTCGACCGGTTGAGTGCCGTGATGCTGCTCGTGGTGACGCTCGTCGGTTCTCTGATCCACATTTATGCCGTCGGATACATGTGGGACGATCAGGGATTCGGGAAGTTTTTTGCCTATTTCAACTTTTTCCTCGGCGCGATGCTCCTGCTCGTCCTGGCCAACAATCCTATCCTCCTGTTTATCGGCTGGGAGTTGGTAGGGCTTGCCTCGTATCTGCTCATCGGCTTCTACCATCACGACACAGCCAACATCACCGCCGCCAACAAAGCGTTTTTGCTGAATCGCGTCGGAGATTTTGGCTTTGTCAGCGGATTGGGGTTGTTGTTTGCTCTTCAGAAGCAGAGTGGATTTGATTTTGCAGCGATCTTTGCCGGATTGGGGGGAATAGATACCGCGATGCTCTCCCTCATCGGTCTGCTCCTCTTCGTCGGTGCCATGGGCAAATCGGCTCAGATCCCCCTCTACGTCTGGCTCCCAGACGCCATGGCCGGCCCCACGCCGGTCTCGGCACTGATCCACGCGGCAACCATGGTCACGGCCGGGGTTTACATGGTCGCCCGCTTCGCCCCTCTGTACAATCGCATCCCCGATGTCGGCCTCTTCATTGCGGGAATCGGAGCGGCTTCGGCACTACTGGCCGCGCTGTTTGCCTCCTGGCAGAATGACATCAAAAAAATCCTCGCCTACTCCACTATGTCTCAGCTGGGGTACATGCTTATCGCCGTGGGACTGGGAGAATACAGCAACGGCATCTTTCACCTCGCCGCGCATGCGTTTTTCAAAGCGCTGCTTTTCATGGGAGCGGGAGCGGTGATCATCGCCTTGCACCACGAGCAGGATATTTTCAAAATGGGGGGACTCGGCAGCCGCCTTCCTGCCGTCCGCCGTACCATGCTTGTCGCCACCCTCGCAATCACCGGTATCCCGATCTTCGCCGGATTTTTCAGCAAGGATGCGATCCTCTCGTATGCGTTTGCTTCGGGTCACACCACCATCTGGGCTATCGGCGTTGTGGTGGCCTTCCTGACGGCGTACTACATGTTCCGACTCTACTTCGTGGTGTTTGTCGCTCCGAATCACCGGTCATCGCGATCACGGCAATCACCGTCTCTTACCTCCCTACCACGCTCCATGGTCTGGCCATTGTTTGTCCTTGCGGCGGGGAGCATCTTCCTGGGATTCTGGAATCTTCCTGAAGCGTACGGTGGAAGTACCTGGTTCAGCCATGAACTGCATCTCGCCGATCACGAGGCGCATCTCCGGTTTGCCAAAGAATACATACTCGATGGGTTCAATGTCCTCGTGGCACTGCTCGGGATCGCCATAGCTTATCGCAAATTTGTTCGTCCGTCTCACCCGCTAAATGCTCCCATTCATCGGATCGCCTGGCAAAGAGCGCTGGCAAATACCCTCTATATCGATACCCTGTATGACCGGCTCATCGTCCGCCCTCTCCGAGGGATCAGCAATTGGCAGGATCGGCTCATCGATCCGAAGATCATCGACGGATCACTCCGTGGCCTGGTCACCCTCTACCGAGGTGTTGCCACCCAATCTGCCCGCCTCCAGAACGGCAACCTGCGTTGGTACGCACTGACCTTCCTCCTCGGCGTCAGCGGTATCTCCCTCTATCTGCTCATCGCCATCGGAGGTGCCTCATGAGTGTTGTTCTGACGTGGATCGTTTTCCTTCCCATGTTGTTTGCCGGTATACTGGGGCTTTTTCGGGTGCGCCACACGGTGTTGCGTGCCGGAGCGATGCTCTCAGCCCTGCTCGTGCTCGCACTCACTCTGCTGACCGTCGTGCAGTTTGATCCGCAGGCGGAGGGGATGCAGTTTGTCCGCCATCTGCCGTGGATCTTCCAGTATGGTATCACCTATTATCTCGGACTCGATTCCCTCTCATTGGTGATCCTGTTGGTGATCGCATTGCTGATGCCCCTTTTGTACCTCTACATGTGGGACAATCCGACCTCAGGGTACTGGTACAACATGCTCCTCCTCCAAACCGGTGTCACCGGGGCAGTACTGGCACTGGATATGGTACTCTTCTATCTCTTTTATGAGACGATGCTGTTGCCGATTTTCATCATGATCGGACGTTACGGACACGACTGGAACCATGCCCATGCCATGAAAATTCTCCTCTTCACCGTGCTGGGATCGATGGCCATGCTTTTTGCCATCCTCTACCTCGGATATGCCCATTACAATTTTTACGGTAATTGGAGTTTCGCCTGGCATGATCTGGCCAGACTTCCACTCGATCCACAGACAGCCACCTGGCTGGCCGCAGGCTTCCTGCTTGCGTTTGCGATCAAGATTCCTCTGCTTGGTTTCCATACCTGGATGGCTGCGGCTTACGCTTCCGCCCCCACACCGGCACTGGTCATCCTCTCAGCGATCATGGCCAAGCTGGGCATTTACGGTTTGTGGCGTTTTGGCTACGGAATCTTTGCCAAGGTACTCCATCTCTACGAACCGATCCTTCTCGCGCTCTCTCTGGTCGGGATGCTCTACTACGCCATCCATGCCATTACCCAGAACGACCTGCGGAGGATGTTTGCCTATTCGTCCGGTTCCCATCTCTCTCTGATTGCCCTCGGGGTGGTGCTGGCCAATCTGTATGCCTGGAGCGGTAGCCTCTACCTCATCGCCACCCATGCTCTGGCTTCAGCCGGGATCTTCCTGATGATCGGGCTGATCCATCAGCGAACCGACACGGTGCAGATCGATGCACTCGGGGGGATCGCTTCGGTTGCGCCGCGATTTGCCTTTTTCTTCACCTTTTTTGCGCTGAGCATTGCCGGCGTCCCCGGCACCGGAGGATTCGTCGCCGAACTGCTGATCATCATCGGAGCCTTCAGCGTCCACCCCTGGCTTGGAGCGGCGACAGCCACCACGATGCTCGCTGCCATGCTCTTTGTCTTCTGGATGCTCCAGCGTACTTTGTTCGGGGCACCGGCTCCCTCGGTAGCGACCTTTGCCGACCTAAGCCGACGCGAAACCGTGATGCTCACCCCCCTGGTGCTGCTGCTTCTGATCACCGGCATCGCTCCGTCTCTCTTCACTCCGATCTTTACCCCACAAGTCCAGGAAATGCTGCTTCAATTTATCCATGCGGCAGGAGGTGCGTCATGATGTCCACACTCGCCCCCTTTCTCCCTACTACGCTGGTGATCATCGGTGCTTTTGTTCTGCTGCTCATCAGCACTGTTCGCTCAATCCATCTCAAATCGTATCTCTACATCACGGTGGTGTTTCTTCTGCTGGCGTTCGCTGTTGCCTTACCGCAGTTTGGTACCCGATCCGGGGTCTATGTCCTCCCCAAAGTGTTCGGACATACGTATCTTGCCGATGATTTTGCGACCCTGTTTGATCTCATGTTCCTCGGAGGTGGGGCACTGACCCTCCTGATCAATGCAATTTACTTACGTAAAAGGGATTATTATAACGGCGAATTTTTCGCCCTCTTTCTGTTTGCCATTTTCGGGATGATGACGCTTGCGCACGCCAACGATCTTGTCCCTGCTTTTATCAGTCTCGAGCTCACCTCTATCGCCATCTATGTCCTCACCGGCTACCACAAAAACTATCGCGGCAGCAACGAAGCGATGCTCAAATACCTTGTCCTCGGTTCCTTCGCCGGAGCGATGTTTATTCTTGGAACCGCTATTTTTTATGGGGTGGCCGGGACGACGGTGATCTCAGAGCTGGCTGCTTTTATCCAGATCCATGGCAGTGAGCACCTGCTCGCACTGAGCACCGCCGGTCTCTTCATCATGATTACGATCTTGTTCAAGATCGGGGCGGTTCCCTTCCACTCCTGGCTGCTTGATGTCTACCTCGGCTCGCCCTTCCCGGTGACAATGTTCATGGCATCGGTTCTCAAGGTCGCCCTCTTCGCCATCGCTCTACGCCTCTACCTGATCCTCTACGTCGATACCGGTCTCATCGGTAATCAGATCATCTCCTTCCTCGCTATCCTGACCCTCATCGGCGGCTCCTGGCTGGCGATTTCTCAGTCGATGCTCAAACGGATGCTCGCCGGCTCTTCCATCGTCCACGGCGGCTACATGCTCATCGCCCTCTCATCCATCGGACTGGGAGCCCATCTGGCGGCTCCGGCGATCATGTTTTACCTGTTGAGTTATTTCATCTCATCCGTCGGTGCCTTCGGGATCCTCAGCTACATCGCCGCCGATTCAAACCGACCGTTAACGTACGAAGATTTCAAGGGGATGGCACACCGCCGCCCCTACCTCTCGGCGATGATGGCAATCTCGATGCTCTCACTCTCCGGCTTCCCCTCCACGATCGGTTTCCTCGGAAAATTTTACATTTTTATGAGTGCCATCGAATCGGGACAGTTTGCCCTGGCCGGGCTGGGGATCTTCATTGCCTTTGTCTCGGTTTATTATTATTTCAAGCTGATTGCCATGATGTATTTTTACCCCTGCGAAGAGGAGACGTGTGAGCAGCACCCCTTCGAAATTCACGTCAGTACCCTGCTGATCGGACTGATGGCACTCATCACCATCTGGGGCGGCATCGGCACCAGCCTCATCCCCTGGTTTCCCGGAGCCGACGGCATAATCTCCATTGCCAAGCAGGCGATTGGGTCGCTGCCATAAAAAGACAGGGGAGCACACGCTTCAGTCTCTTCCCTGTTATTTGTGCATAAGTCGTAACACTGGTCTGATTATGTTGTTGTATCTGCTACCAGTTCGATTATTTGAATATATCTTTTAGACACATCTGCCGTATCCCGGTATGCTTTCTCTAACAATCCAGCAATGATCTCAAAGTCTGAATGTTCTTGAAGTGGTTGGTAATTTTTTAATTTCATATACTGCTTTATTTTATCTATTCTCTCATTATCGTCCAAAAATTGATCAAAACTTTTTGCCCCTTTTTTCTTATTGCATTGATCACAACTTGGGACAATATTTCCCAGCCTGTGCTCACCAAGCATGGTTTTGTTGATGGGGATTGCATGCTCAATGACAAGCTTTTCTTCAGAGCCGCAATATGCACATTTGTTATCAAAGTACTTTTGGGTGTCTTGCCAATTTTTTTCCGAAAATGTTTCATCGCCGAGATTACTCAATATATTTCTCACAAGAAGATTCTGTGAATTACCAATAGCATGACCTCGGTACCTGCCTTTAGACTGCACTTTTTTCTCCAAAGCTTCTCTGTTTACCCTTTCAAACTCTATCTCCAGCTTCTCAAGTGTTTTACTTGTTGCAATGTTTTTATCAACCAAATAATTTTTAAATTTTTCTATGTGTCTAATCGTCCATTGGCTACTGACCCTAAATTGTTCTCCATCTATCATGTAGATATCAACCCAGAATCTTTTGCTATCATGAATAGCATCTTTTTTTGACCAAAAAGGGTAGGATGAAATTCCAAAAGTATTTTTTGAATATTCCAAATCTTGAAGTCTGCTAATCTCTTCTTGGTCTTCATTCAGACAATATTGAATAATATCTGGTATAAACTTTCTGACAAGTTGTCCTATTTTCATAATCTACTTCTCCAATACAAAGTTATAAGGTAAAATATCTTTTAATGAGTCCACAACCACCTCTCCATCCCATTCAAAAATCAAATCAATATCTTCACCGAATTCGTTGATAACCTGTCGGCATGAGCCACATGGTGAAAAGTTCTCTCCACTGGAGGCAATAGCGATCGCTTCAAAATCACCCGGTTTATATCCCATTGAAACCGCTTTAAAAATAGCTGTCCTCTCTGCACACATTGTAGAGCCGTAGGCTGCGTTTTCGATATTACACCCATCAATGGTCTTACCATCTTTTGTGAGAATGGTGGCACCTACTTTAAAACCCGAATATGGTGCATATGCATTTTCTTTAGCCTTATGCGCAGATTCAAATAGCTTTAAATAATTATTTTTTATCATATTTGAACCTATTTTGTAAGTTATCCTGTTTTTCTTTCAGCATATCAAGACTTTTTTTGTCACTACTCGAAAATTGCAAAAATTCATAATAAATTTGAGTTATATATTCAAATAATTTAATAATTTCAGTTAATTGTATATCTCTTACCGGCAAAATAAATCCAATTTTGTTGTAACCTGCGGTCATTATGTCACCAGATTTTTCTGCTGAACTTATCCTCTTCTTGGCCAACTTTACAAAGTCGTCCAATTGATCATTATCGAGAATTTCGAACAGATCATTTCTTTTTGCTATAAACGAATACCACCTAATATCAAATATTTCTAATGGTTGAACTAAGTTCCTATATCTTTGAATATAGGTCTTAAATCTCTCACTTTGCAAAAAATCCTGATAGAGCATTCGGTATTTGAAATCACCCCCTCCAAAATCTATGTATATTCTAAAATCCAATGGAGTTGCCAATATAGATGCCGAACCTGCGATTAGATTGTTTCTTTTTGTTTCAAATTTATTGGTAAAATCTGTAAAATCTTGATTAATAAAAGGCATCCATATATATGCACTTGTAGTGTCTATTGGAGAAAGTATCGTATCAGAAAGACCAAGATTAAATCTTTTGGAATAATTCGTAATGGCTTTCTTAACTTTGACCATTTTGTCTCTTAAGCTAAATAGGTTTTCAAAATCATTGGAAGAAATATATTTGAACTTAAGATAATGTTTTGATTTTGGATTTAGAAGTTCATCGTAGTATCTTGAGAGCATTCTCTCTTCAATCTCTTTCTTTTTATAATCTTGTAACAATGCTTGATTTGAACTTTTTTTGCTGAAGAAACTGTTGCTTTTTATATCCCCTGTGAGTGAAGTATATACATACTGTAAAAAATCTTCAATATCTTCATGTTGTTTGTTTTGAATGCCATTATGAACTATTCCATTTCTTACTTTTCTAAATTTATGAAGTTCTTCTTTGGTTTCATTCTTCTTCATACATAAGACATCCGATTTCCAGCCTTCTCTTTCTATATAGAGATTTATTGCATCATGCAAGTTAAATTCATATTTCTTACCATTTGCTTTCTTCTCTTTGATATATGTGTTTTTATATTTATTCACTTTCTTCATAACTATATCTTCAAATAAAACTGCCGCAAAATACAAAGCAGTATCAGTATAGCCTAGATAATAATTTGCCATCATATACTCTGCGTACTCTTTGTTTGTGAACTCATTTTTTTCCATCTTATTCATTGCTTAACTCCTCTAGTATGTGTTGGTACGATGTGGCGATCGTAAAATTACTATCATCAATTATATGCATAAGGTCAGTTAGTGTATCATCTATCACATAATTACACTTTCGACACCACCCAAAACGATTATCAAGATTAAAAACGATACCTTTTTTTCGATTATATGCTACATGCTCCATAACATGCAACGGATAGTCATCAATCAGAATACCCTCTTTAGTTATATGATATTTCTCTTTATTGACAGGAATGAACTGGGTCTCATCAACACCAAAATAATGTTTTGCATGTTCAATTTTTTCTGTTTTATGGTACTCTTTTGTTGATGATACAATAAACGTATTTTCAACGCCAAACATCTCCTGTATTGTATGGAAAAATTCAATGGCACCATCAAAAGGCTGAAAAATATCTTTATGCGTGTAGTGATTGTATTTTTGACTACGCCAAAATCATCCGCTTCTTTGCCAAAAACTTCTCCAAGAAAATACCATCGGTTTATATCGTTTGATGAAATATTTACATTATAATTCTCGTTAATCCAAGCAACCCAAGGATCAATCAAATTGACAAGTGTTGTATCATAATCTATATAAATTTTCATGTATCGCCTTTTCCACTTTTCTATCTGATAATGCCAGTATAGTTAATTTAGCATCCAAAATCTGTCCCTTAATCACTATAATCTCTTAAAGATATCAAAAGTTCTCTCTTGAGTTCATCAGCTAATGACACAGGCTCCAAAATTTTAATATCTGGCAACCATCGTTTAATAAAGGGGAATATTTCGATTGGTTGTGTATAAGATAGTTCAAAATCAATACTGCCATCCTCACACGTTTTCAAATGCTTTTGAGAGTTTAGAAAAGGTTTCATGTGTTCCTGAAAATAGATGGCAATCTTTGGTGATGCCTTACAAATAGCCTTCTTGAGAGGTTGATCATGCAAAGTCATTGCATTCTGAATATTATGATAGTGCCGATCATATTTCTGAACTTTGCTCTTCTGATAACTCCCTTTATCGGATGCCGTTATCTCTTCAATAAAACTAACTCGTAAAAGCCTGAAAGTCTTCTCATCATTCTCGATTGCCAAATACCAGTTGTTTTGTGTAAAAATAAGCTTGAGACATTTTGTATCTTTCAAAACTTCTTTATGGGTATAGTTGTAAGAGATCGTTTTGTACATATTGTATTTTATAGCAGTTTTTAGTTTTGCGAATATTTTTTGATGCCTATCATCAAGTATCTCAAACGGAGTTGACTTAAATACAAAAATATCACTCTCTTGCGAGATTAATTTATTGATTTCATCCCTGTATTCTCCATCAGTTGCGAGTGTGGGTTCTTTTTCATGAAGAAGCTGTAGCACCCACCCCAGATCAGTTCTGCGTTCAAAGAAAAATTGCAGTGTTGTTGCCAAATCTTTTTTTTGATCGATAGCTCGATATACACTTGGTTTACGTAGATGGTTGTTCGTTTTTTTCTTTTCAACCGTAATAATATCATTGTAATTATTCACTATATCATCTAAATATCGCCCCAATGTTTTTTTGTTAATGCCAAACTCATTTGCCAAGTGAGTGTTAATCGTCAACTCCTCACCTTTGGACAAACGGAACATTAGCTCATAGATAGCTTTTGTTTTTTGCATTACATTAAACCTCTCGAGTGCGAGTATAAATCTTTACTCATCAGAGCCATCACGCCAGTCTTTGCCATATTTCATAATCATCATTATGTTTGCGGATGAACGTATCATAACATAAACAAGTACAATGAAAACAAGAAATATAAAAATGAATACTTCCATAACATTTCTCCTCTGATATTTATACGTATTGTTCCATAAAATACATCCAAATACTGACTGTTAAGAAAAAGTTGGAACTTGAGTACAGTAGAAAAATGTTTTCCGGGTATTACTTGGCTTCACGAAGCCGACGGCATAATCTCCATCGCCAAACAAGCGATTGGGTCGCTGCCGTGAGTATCAATGTATGAAAATCTTTTATAGCAATCAAAGCTTTGGTAAAAGCGGGTTGAAGTGCGAACGTTAAATAAGAAAATTGCTTATTTAAGGATAAGGGGTTAAGATTTAATAGCCCATTATGCATTTAAAATTTTCATGTACTCATCATAACGAAAAAGCCTATTGCGTTTCCCGCCGGTTATTTCACGCACAATGCCCATCTTTTCCAGTCGCTTTAAGGCATTGCTGATCGACGGATATGAAAGAACCGTAGTCGTACTGATACCTTTGATGGTTTCGATGGGACGATGTGAAAAACAATCCAAAATACGCAACATACTATTGGCTCCTCTGCCTCCTTCCCGGGATATGTGTGCCTGATCTTTTTGTATCTGTGCCACCAATTGGCGTGCTCTTGATACGGCATCCAGTGCCATCTGTTCTACGCCTTCAAGAAAGAAATCGACCCATCTCTCCCAATCACCTTCAGTACGTACCCTGTTTAGAAGATCATAATAATAACTTCGATGCTCTTTGAAGTAGAGACTCAAATACAACAGCGGTTGTGAAATCAAACCGTCGTGATAGAGTATAAAAGAGATGAGCAATCTTCCCAAGCGTCCGTTTCCATCCAAAAAGGGGTGGATCGTCTCGAATTGTACATGGGCAAGAGCCGCCTTGATCAATGTAGGATATGGCTGCAATCTATCATGCAAAAACTTCTCCAGATCACTCATGCACTCCGATACCCGATGCGGTGGTGGTGGCACAAAAAAGGCATTGCCTGGCCGTGTGCCTCCGATCCAATTTTGACTGCGGCGAAACTCTCCCGGCTGCTTGCTGCTGCCACGCCCATGGGCAAGTAGTGTTGCATGCATCTCTCGGATGAGTCGATTGGAAAGTGGAAACCCCTCTTTGAGCCTCCTTATGCCATGCTCAAGAGCCGCGACATATTGCGACACTTCAGTCACATCATCCAACGGCACTCCTATGCTTCCTTCAACCTCGTGTTCCAACAGATCGTTAAGCGAAGATTGTGTGCCTTCTATCTGTGAAGAGAGCACTGCCTCTTTGCGCACATAGGCATAGAGAAAGATATCGGGATCGGGCAAAAGGAGTGTAATACTATCGAGTTTACCCAACGCTATCGTGGCACGCTCCAACAACCGTTGCCTCGAAGCATCCATCACGATCGGCTCTATGGGCGGTAACGGCTCGGGCACAAATGCCTGCACCACCTCACCACCCGCGCTGCTGCGCTCATAATTTCCGACATCGTTACGCTTCAAGACATATCCTTTAATAAGTGATTTTCTTATTAAAGGATAACGCATTAATGTTTAATAATGGATTATGGAATTCTATGGTCCCGTCTTAAGATCCCAGCCCTCATCATATTTTGCTTGAATGTATTTGCTTCGTATTTTCAAACATAAACGTGATGAGGCATTACTCTTCAAATGAGCCGATTATCTATTGGCAAATTGGATTAAACCACCTCACGCGGAATCGACGGTGAGAGCATTGTGGTCATCTCATAGCTGATCGTCCCGAAATGGCGTGCCGCTGCCTGTGCGTCATTCATGATGCAGACGCTCTCCCTGTCCCCTTCAAGTGAAATGAAATCCATCGACACACGACCAAGGATCGGCAGCCCTTCCGCCGTAACATACGGCCGGGCAGCATCTCCCCGAAGCCAGCCGTCTCCGTAGCCAAGATCGTACGTCGAGACCATCACAGATTTGGCAACAGCATAATCCCCACCATAACCAATCCGGGCTCCGGATGGGAGGTGACGGGTAGACGTACGCCTCGCATGAAGCGAAAGCACCGGCCGCAGCGGTACCGGATCATATATATCGGGCAGTTCATTGTATCCATAAATAGCAATCCCAACCCGTGCCATATCCTCATCGAAATGCTTGGAGCGCAGCAGTGCTGCGGAATTGTGACTGTGGAAACGTACATCATGGAAACAAAACGACCGTACAGTTTGTTTGACCGATTCGAAGTTTTTCTTTTGCCAGTACCATTCGCTGCTGAGGACATCTGCACTGCGGTAGTGGGTCATCACCCCCACAAGACCAAGCGAGCGGTTCCGGATGATTGCCAGAGCCTCCTCGAGCTCCTCCATTACAATCCCGTTTC
>WFSU01000039.1 GCA_015485845.1 Nitratifractor sp.
ATGAATACCTCGAGCACCACCGAACCCCCTCCAATCGGGATACGGGGACAATGATTTTAGAGTAGAGAGTGGACTTTCAGTCCATAGTGGTTGAGTCAAGGAACACTATAGTGCATTCAGCCTGATATTCCAAAATAACAGGACACCAAAAATGTCCGTTAAAAACAAAAAAATATGGCAGCTTGACATAATTTTAGCCTTTGCTACCTAGTTATGCCATTATTCTTAAGCAAATAGTATTCCTTTTTTGCTGAAATAGCCAATAGCAGGACATAAACGTCTGTTATTTGTCGATAAAACCGTTACAGTTAAAAGGACAAAACTAGCTAATGCGGTTTTATCTGGGATGAAAAGTTTCTTCAGAAAATGTCCCTTAAGAAAAATATTTAATGCATAACAAACTCATGCGTACCGTCATGGGACTGAAGTCCCAGCCCCATGATGCCGGTGTTTGACTTTCTCTACATTTTTCTATAAAATTGTAGAAAAAGGTTTACCATGCCTTCTCAGATATCCGCATACGTTACGACCGGGTACAGGAGATGATCGCACACCCTCCTGCACCCAACTCCTCTCTCAAAGCGATGATGCGTGCAGATTGAGCTAATCACATCAAAAATGAGGCGATTAGCTTGATTAATCGCCTCATTTTCGGTAGAATCAGCATAAAAAGGGGACAGGATGAGCGGTGTGAAGCGCTGGATATGGCAGGAAAAAGATTATCCACATTTCCGATGCGATACCCAAAAGATCGAACCTCTCATGCATGAAATATCCCGTAAACAAGGGGAATTGTCAGTGCTGAGCCGTTTTCTTGGATCGGATCATCTTCAGGAAAACCAACTGCAAACGTTGGTGGAGGAAATCTTTTCAAGCTCGGCAATCGAAGGGGAGATACTCAACCGCAGCAGTGTCAAATCGTCTCTGCGTCGGCAGTTGGGGATCGATCCCATACGCCATTTTACTCATAGAGATCGAGAGAGCAGTGCTGTCGAGATTTTGATGGATGCGACGATGCATTATGATGATCCCCTTACGATCGAGACGCTGCACAGTTGGCATGCCAAACTTTTCGAAGCAGATACACGGCGATTGTGGTCGGTTGAAGCCGGGGTCTTTCGACAACAGGGGACGATGCAGGTCGTCTCAGGTGTTGTCGGCAAGGAGCAGGTCTTTTACGAAGCGCCCGACAGTGGGGATGTCCCGAGTCAAATGGATGAATATGTCGCCTGGTACAATGTCACGCCGGATACCTTGACCAAGGCGGCGATCGCCCATGTGTGGTTTGTCATCATCCACCCGTACGAAGATGGCAACGGTCGCATCGCACGTGCTGTAACCGAACGGGTACTCTCGGCCGTGGAGAGGACAACGGCTCCGAGGCTCTATGCACTTTCACGAAGCATTTATGCGCGGCGCAAGGGGTATTATCGGGCACTTGAGATGACGACGGGATATGTCGAGCGCTCTGATTTGATGGAGGTTACGCCGTGGTGTGTCTGGTTTCTGGAGACGTTGAGGCATGCACTTGATGAGAGCATCGCATCGATGGGGTATGTCCTGAACAAAGCATACTTCTGGGATCGGCATCGCGACACGCCCCTCAACGAACGCCAACGCAAAGTCCTCAATGCTCTCCTCGACCGACCCCGACAAGGAAGCCTCACCACCAAAAAATACACCAAAATCACCGGCACCTCCCCCGCAACCGCCTCCCGGGACATCCAATCACTCGTCGAAAAAGGGTGCATCGTACAGGAGGAGGGGACAGCGGGGCGGAATGTGCGTTATCGCATTCTTGTAAATACAGACTGGGAAAAGGACAACGTGACAGCAGAACACAAATAAAACACGGAAAGCCACCACCCTACTATAAGCCCGAATGCGATAAAATCAAAGGCATTTTATAACAACGCAAAAGGCACACATCATAATGAAAAAAACCAAAGATTTTTTACGCGCACGGGTCGAGGAGGATTTGGCCTCGGGCAAATATGAGGAGATCATCACGCGGTTTCCGCCGGAGCCCAATGGCTTCCCCCATATCGGACACGCCAAATCGATCTACATCAATTTTGGGATCGCGCACGATTATAACGGTCGGTGCAATCTGCGGATGGATGACACCAACCCGACCACCGAAGATCCCATCTACGTCGAAGCACTCAAAGATGCCGTGACATGGCTGGGGTACCGGTGGGACGGTGAGGTACGATATACGTCTGATTATTTTGAACGCCTGTATGACTATGCTGTTGAACTGATTAGAATGGGCAAAGCCTATGTCGACAGCGTCGACGAAGAGACCATGCGCCTCAATCGGGGAACTGTCACCGAGGCGGGCAAACGTAGCCAATATGCCGAGCGCTCCATCGAAGAGAACCTCGATCTCTTTGCCCGGATGAAAGCGGGGGAATTTTCCGACGGGGAGCATGTGCTGCGTGCCCGGATCGACATGGCTGCGGCCAACATGAAAATGCGTGATCCGCTCCTCTACCGTATCCGAAATGTTGCCCATTACCGGGCGGGGGATGCGTGGCATATCTATCCGATGTACGATTTTGCCCACTGCCTCTCGGACTACATCGAGGGGGTGACCCACTCGATCTGTACGCTGGAGTTTGAAAACAACCGCGAAGTGTACGACTGGGTCATCGACACACTCGGACTCGAGCCTCCGCGCCCCTATCAGCATGAATTTGCCCGACTCAATATCAACTACACCGTCATGAGCAAACGCAAACTCCTTGAGCTGGTCAATACCCATAATGTCAGCGGCTGGGACGATCCGCGCCTGCCCACCATTGCCGGTCTCCGCCGACGGGGCTATACCCCCGGATCGATCCGAAACTTCTGCGAACAGATCGGCGTCTCCAAAGCCAACTCCACGGTGGATGTCTCTCAACTCGAGTTTGCCATCCGGGACGATCTCAATCCCAGAGCCCCCCGTGTCATGTGTGTCCTCGATCCACTCAAAGTCACGATCACCAATTACGAGGGCACTGAGGAGATCGAAGCGTCGTATTATCCGCATGATGTCCCCATGGAAGGATCACGAAAACTCCCTTTCTCACGGGAAATATATATCGATCGTGCCGATTTCTCCGAGCACCCCCCCAAAGGATATTTCCGCCTCACTCCCGATCAGCCGGTACGTCTCAAGCATGCCTACATCATTACCTGCGATGAGGTGATCAAGGACGCCGAAGGTACTATCGTGGAAATCAAAGCCCACTATCACCCCGACTCTCGCAGCGGATCGGACACCAGTGGGATCCGGGTCAAGAGTGCGATCCAGTGGGTCGAAGCTACTTCGGCCAAGCCGGTTGAAGTGCGCCTCTACGACCGTCTCTATGCCGCCGAGGCACCGCAGGGGATGGAGGATCTCAATCCCGACTCACTGCGCATCATCCCTGAGGCATTGATCGAGCCGGCGGTGATCACTGAGCAGCCGGATGAGCGCTATCAGTTCGAGCGGGAGGGGTACTTTTATCGTGATCCGGTCGATTCGACCGATGCCAAATCGGTTTTCAACCGGATTGTCACCCTCAAAGATTCTTGGGGCAAAAAACAAAAAGCCCCAGCCCAACCGTCAAAACCTCAACCCAAAAAAGAGCAAATTGACGGAGAAGTCGTCCCCATGAATGCCGAAGAGCAGGCACGTTTCGACCGCTATACCGATGCGATGGGTCTGGGGAGTGAAGTGGCCAATACGTTGGCACGGGATGAGAAACTCGCTTCGTTTTTCGACGCGGCCTTGGTCGGAACAGATACCTCAACCGGTCTGGCCACCATCGTTGCCAATATTGTTGCCAACGACGTTGCCCGTCAGATCAAACTGTCTGAAGGTGACGCACTCCCTTTTACGCCAACCCATATCGCGCAGCTGGCTCGGATGGTCGATGCGGAGACCATCTCCAGCAAGATCGCCAAAGAGGTCTTTGAGATCATGGCCACCGAAGGGGGTGATCCGGAGCAGATCGTAGCAGAAAAAGGATGGCGACAGATCAGTGACCCGGCCGAAATAGCCCCGATCATCGACGAAGTGATCGCTGCGAATCCGGACAACCTTGCCAAATACCAGGCCGGCAACACCCGCTTGATGGGATTCTTCGTTGGGCAAGTGCTTAAAGCCACCGGCGGTAAAGCCAATCCCAAAATCGTCAATCAGCTCGTCGCGGAGAAACTGGAGTGAAACGAGCGATACTGATCTTTTTATCGTTGTTGCTTTTTGTGCTGCTGCTTGCTGCCGGTTCACTGGCATACCTTTACAGCAATGGGGGTAATGCCCGTGTTCGTACCTACCTCGAGCAGGAAATCCAGAAGCAAACCCGGCTTCCCATTACCTTCAATCGATTCAAACTGTCTCGTGGACACCTCTATTTTGTAGCCGTGATGGGTCAAGAGGCTTCCCTGGGTTTTGATGGGAAATTTGATCTGCTCCATCGCCGACTCAACGGCCGCTACCTGCTCAAAGCTTCACACGCCCACTACCAGAACTATACCCTCCGTCAAGCCAACATATCCGGACAGGTACACGGAGACATCGACGATCTCAAACTCGAGGGCAAAGGAACTTTGCTGGACGGCCCCGTAGCCTTCAATTTGAAGATCCTTAAGCAGATCCCGCAGGATATCGTCGTCCAGCTGCGCAAACTCCCGCTCAATGAGATGCTGGCACTCGGAGGACAACCCCCTATTGTCAAGGGCCAACTCAATGCTGACGTGATGCTCCCTTCCATTGGCAAACAGGGGAGCAAGGGACGTGCGTTGATCCAGTTGGCCAAGGCACGGTTTGATCCTGCGTTGATCCGCAAGTTGTACGATTATACTCTCCCCGCAGACAAAACAGCCCTCCATGGACAATTGCGTGCCGATCTTGATGGGGAACAGGTGGCGTTTAACGGAAAGATTCTGAGCGACCTGATTTCGATTGGGTTGACGAACGGTCAAGCAAATATTACGGATAAAAACGCGGCCTGTGACGTTGCAATCGATACGGCAGAGCTCGCGCCCGTGACCCAAAACCAATTACACGGAGCCCTGAAACTTGCTGCTGCATTGAAGTACGATGAGCTGGGCGTACGGGTACGGGCTCAGACCGGCTCCCTTGGGGGCGATATTACGCTTGATTACACCAAAAATGTCTCAGCGACCCTGAAAAATGTTTCATTGGCGCGTCTCATGCATCTGGCAGGACAGCCAAACTATGTTGCCGGGAAACTCAACGGCACACTGTCGCTCAAAACCCCCAAAGCCCAATCGGGAAAATACACACTCAATATCACCGGCGGCCAAATCCATTCCGAAACACTCAATAAGCATCTGGGCACTTCTCTTCCCCCCAAAGCTCACTTCACGTTCCATTCAAAAGGGACATTTACCAAAGGCATCCTCACGACCTCGGCTCGCTTGACCTCCAATCTCCTCGATGCTATGCTGACAAAGACCCGTTTCGACGTGGCCACTCAGGCTCTTGATACCCACTACCGTCTCCACATCCCCAATCCGCTTCTGCTCGCCGGTCAACAAGGAAAAGGGGTGCCGGTCACGCTTGATGGTACTGTGGTCAAAGCCAAAGCGTTGCGTATCCGGGGGGAGGCCAAAGGGCTGGGCAAACGGCTGGCGTTTGATTATTCGGGTACCCGGTTGGAAGTGCTGGCGGATGAGGTGATTGTCGAACGGCTTCTTTCGAGTGCAGGATTACCGACGTATGTATCGGGCAAGGTGGGCGCGGTCGTCGATCTGACCTCTCTCGATCCTCTCCAGGGTACCGTGTCGCTCGATGCCTCCCGGCTTACGACCCATCCGGCTGCTATGCAGAAACTGATAGGCAAGCCCCTCAACACGTCGCTCTCCCTTACCGTCAATGCCCGAGCCAAGAAGGGAATCTTCTACGGCAAAGGGGAGGTCAAAAGCCCCCTCGCATTCCTCTCTCTTCCCAAAGTAGTATACGATGTGAAACACAAAGCACTTACGGCACCGTTTGGGTTGTCTGTTCCCGACCTGGCGAAACTTGAACCCCTGATCGGCACGAAACTGAATGGCCCCTTTGCTACAGCCGGTACTCTCAAAACCGGGAAGAAAATCAACCTCAGTGGCTCATCGACTTCACTGGGTGGGAAGATGACGTATCATTACCGGGGAACACGAGTGGATGCCAGGATCCAGGGAGTGACCCTCCCCAAACTTCTGCCCATGATCGATCAGCCGGATGCCTTCCTCGGAACCGCCAACGGCACCCTGGCGTATGACACCCTCTCCCGCAAAGGACAGGCGCATATCACCGTCAACCGCTTCCAGTTCAAACCGGGCAAACTGACCCAGGCGGTCAAAGTGGTGCTCCAGAAAGATTTGGCACAGATCATTTACGACCGCGCTACCGCCGATGCCCGTTTCAACGGCGACTGGATTGGCTATCGACTCAAAGCGACCGGTCGCCGGAGTGATTTTGTGATCCAGGATGGCAAGCTCAATACCAAGGCCAAGACCAACAAAGGCAGCTTTGGGCTTCGGATCGACAATGTTGACGTCATCGGCACGATCAAAGGGCCGATCAAAGACCCAAAAATCGCTGTCCTCCCCGGCAAAATGCTCCGCAACCGTCTCAAGAAAAAAGTGATCGACAAAGTTGCCCCCAAGGTCAAAAATGTGATTAAGAAAAACGTCGGCGGTGCAGCAGGCAGCATCCTGAAAAAACTACCGAAACTCTTCTAAAAGGAACCCAAAATGAATGCAACCGAAAAACTCAAAAATCTCCTCTCCAACGAAATCCTCCCCGATCTCGAGGAGGCCATCGACGAAATGTTCGCTATGGTCGAACGCGACAAAACGATCTCGCTGGCGGATCGCGAAGAGCTCGAAGAACTTCAGGAGATGCATGCCGAATGCCGGGAAATTCTCATCGAGATTGAAGCGAATGAACTGGATGAAAATGAGGCGGTGGAGTTGCTGGAGGAGTTACTGGAAGCGAAGGCGGAGTGAAGTCGTGATTTTTATTGCCACACTCAGGAAGCGTGTGGCAGGCTCCCCGTCTGCATGTAAGTACGTAGAAGTGAATTGATAAGGGTTTGGTAAGCGACTTTCTTTTCACTGGCTTGCTTCTTCAGAAACAACAGGATGTCGTTGTCGAGTCGCATGGTGGTGGGAACTTTTTTGGGCTGGTAAAATCTCCCGCGTACTCCATCGGAAAAATCGTAATGCTCTTCCATTTTATAATCATCGTACCGGGCGCGTTCTTCAGTATTGTCCATACTCTTCGAAAGAGACTCCATGTTTGTGTTGGTTGAGCCTATTCTTCTGTGGATCCCATTCGTATGTCATGAGTGTATTTTATCAAAATGTATTGACATTGTCAATGTTTGAAGATTTAGTTCCTGGAACCTATCTCCCAGTGAAAGATTATCTTATGGGGGCGTTATGGCACAAAAGCCAAAGGTCATCGTTATTACCCGCCCCCCTCCTCGACCCCTTCCTCCGAAAAAGCCCCCATACAGCATATAGCGCTCAAAACGGCGCTCAATCTCCAGCTGTCGGCTGATATGAGGTCATAGGGTTTAGTTTGATCTCAATATGATGGAACAGCGCCACCACCCCAACATGAGGTCGCACGTACACTAACGGTACCTTTCTTCCTGTCCAAGCTACATTTATAGTAAACTTGATACAATAACAAAAACCATATTTTCAAATAACTTGAATAATATATTTTCTTATGTGTATTATTCAAAACATGTAATATATAAAGGTTGTATATGACCCCATGGGAATCTCTAGGTGATATTCATCTACTTATTGTTGATGATGATTCTTTCAGTATACTACTTATTCGCAATATTTTGCGAGAAATATCCCAATTTCATATATACGAAGCATCCGATGGTATTGAGGCATTGGAGGTGATTTCAAGGCATCCTATAGACGTTATATTGCTTGATTATCATATGCCAAGAATGAATGGCTACGAAACGCTTATAGAGATTAGAACAAATCAACACTATAATGAAATAGTTATCCTGCCTATAACCACGGATGATGACGAGAAAAGAGAATTTTACAGACAAGGAGCCAATGACTTCATCTCTAAACCTTTTAAAATAGAGGAATTAGAAAACAAAATATATCATAATCTCCTTGCGATGAAACAAAATCAAACGAAAAATCAAAATGTTTTGGTTCCCCATGCACGTAAAGAGATTGAAGAGAATCAAAAAGAGTTCCTCCTGACATTTGTCATGTCTCGAACACAGTCGCATCCATCAGATAGAAATGCACTGGAATCTGTTGCCTCAATTTCAAAAGCATTCGCTTTAAAATTGGGGTTCAGTTCCGATAAAGCAATCAATATTTATTATGCGGCATTTATTCGGGATATTGGATTGTACAGTAGTAACAAAAATCATAAATTCACGAAAGAAGAAGAGTATTACCAGCATACTACTCTTAGCGGGTACCAGATGATTGAGGAGAGTGTAGAGACCGATTTTATTCAGATAGCCAAAAATATTATTTTGCAATACCATGAATATTACGATGGGTCAGGTATACCTTATGGATTAAAAAAAGATGAAATCAGCAAAGAAGCACATCTTGTTACTATAGTAGAGCACTTTGAAAGGCTGCTGAGCCAGAAATCAGATCAAGGATATCTCCATTCACCTGAACAAGTATACAATATTCTCTACACGCAAAGTGCCAGGCAATTCCATCCTGAATTGCTGTCGGTATTTTTAGAACACTTTTCCGAATTTGTGACCCTGCACTACAAGTTGATTGATAGTTCTAAATGAGTATACTTATACAATGACCATGAAAAAAGGATACACATGATAAAAAGTAAGGTTATTCACGCACACTCGATCAATGACGTAATAGAACAGATTGATCATGCCATTGAACGAGGATTCTCACCTACCTTGTCTTTTCTTTATCTCTCGGCACGTTATGATATCCGTCAACTCATTGCCCAACTTAGTAAATACCCATTTTATATTTTTGGAGCAACAACCGCAGGTGAATTTTTTGCAGATAAAAAACTGGAAGTACAGGAGGAGGAAGAGAGCATTGTATGTATGCTGCTTAAGATAGATCCTTCGGCGATATCTTTCAAATTATTTGGACTTGAAGGGAAAGAATATTATCAAGCAGGTCGGCAAATAGGTCAATGGGCACAAAAACAATTTGAGGACACTACTGTTATTACTACTACCGGAGGTCTACTGTTTGATAATGATGCTTATACAAAAGGGATATTATCTTCCGGGGTTCAATATGTTTATGGTGGTGCAGCGGGAGACGACTTGCTTCTTCAAGATACTTTTGTCTTTTCGGGTAAGAACTTTACAAATCATGGAGCCGTAGTCCTTGCTCTAGACAACAGCAAGCTTGAAGTGATAGGCTCCAGAGCTTTTGGTTGGATTGGAATAGGAAAAGAAAAATTCGTAACGAAAGCCGTGGATAACGTTGTCTACGAAATTGACAACAAACCTGCGATAGATTTTTATGCAAGCTATCTCAAGAGCAATATGAGCCGCATGCCTCAAATCGGGCTAGAATATCCTTTGGAAGTACACATGCGCAATGGTCAGGTATCTTATCGTGCTCCACTCGGCATCAATGATGATGGATCCATGATATTTGCAGGCCATGTAGAAGAG
>WFSU01000040.1 GCA_015485845.1 Nitratifractor sp.
ATGATCGTAGGGTGACCGTCGCTTCGATCCGATTTTTTCCAGTGGGTGACGTGGATCATACTCAGATCCTGAATGTTCGTCCGATCCCCGATCCGAATGCGATGGACATCGCCACGCACCACACACCCGAACCATACTGAACTCTCCTTACCGATTGCTACATCCCCGATCACCGTTGCTCCCGGAGCGATCCAGGCGGAAGCATCAACAGCAGGCGTATTTCCTTTGTAGGCGAGCAGAACAGCATCTGTGTTGTCTGTATTTTTCATGTTTGTTTTACCTTGTCAATCCATACGTGATTTTGTGGGACTGAAGTCCCAACCCCTTGTTTGATAAATGTTTTTCGAAGAAAAGCATGCCAAAATTTCTAATTTCTAATTTCTAATTTCTAACTTCTAATTCTACATCAGCTCTCTTTCAACAGCTTGTCCGCCAGTTTCTTCACATAATTACTGCTTTTCTTTTTCTTCACCCGGTCATGGATTTTGTTAACGTATTTCTCCAGCAGTTCCTGCGAGTTGATAATCTGCTCTCCTTTGGCTTGGGTCAGGTGAGTGTAATTTCCGTCACTCTCGAGTTGCCAGCGGAGTTGGTTGTCGGCGAGTTGGAGGTTGAGGATGTGGAGGATTCGCTCGTTGAGCTCCGGATGGTGGATCGGCGTCATGAGCTCGATGCGCCGGTCGAGGTTGCGGGTCATAAGATCGGCACTGGAAATAAATGTGGTCTCGCTGTGCTTGAACCAGTAGATCCGAGGGTGCTCGAGGTACTTGCCGATGATGGAGGAAACGGTGATGGTCTCACTCACTCCCGGGATACCGGGACGCAGGGCGCAGATCCCCCGGATGATCAGCTCAATTCGTACGCCGGCTTGTGAGGCGCTGTAAAGGGCACGAATGATCGCCGGATCGACGAGGGAGTTGGCTTTGAGGATGAGGTGCCCCTCAGTGCCGTGGGCTTTCTCTTTCTCGATCAGTTTGATGAGCTTGGGTTTGATCTGCACGGGGGACATGTAGAGGCTTTTGAGTTTGGTGTGAGTAGAAAAGCCGGTAAGGAAATGGAAAAACCGTGTCGCGTCTTTGTTGAAGTCATCCCGAATCGTAAAATAGCTCATGTCGGTGTAGATTTTGGCGGTGCTCGGGTTGTAGTTACCGGTGGCGAGGTGGAGGTAGCTCTTGAGCTCGGAGCCCTGGCGCTTGATCACCTGGGCGATTTTGGCGTGGACTTTGAGTCCGGGGATACCATAGACGACGTGGGCGCCCACCTCTTCGAGGGCTTTGGCCCAGTGGAGGTTGTTCTCTTCGTCGAAGCGGGCTTTGAGCTCGACGAGGACGGTGACCTGCTTGCCGTCGCGCACAGCATCGATGAGGGCTTTGACGATGGGGGATTTGGGGCCGACGCGGTAGAGGGTCATGCGGATAGCAATGGTGTCGGGATCGACAGCGGCTTCCTGAATGAATTTGACTACCGGCTCGAAACTCTCGTAAGGGTGATAGAGGAGGATGTCCTGATGTGCCATGGCACGGAAAATATCTTCGTTTTCGAGTGGGGGAAGTGTTTGAGGCGTGTAGGAGGGGGGGAGGAGATGCGCCAGCGCTTTGTCTCCGACGATCTGCCACAGTCCGCCGAGGTTGAGCGGGACGGAGTGGTAGTAGAAAATATCCTCTTCTTCGAGGTGAAAATGGCTGTTGAGAAAGGTTACGAGATCCTCGTCGGCATCCTGATTGAATTCCAGTCGAACGATGGAGCCTTTGTTGCGGGAGCGGAGCCCCTCTTCGAGGATCTGAAGGAAATCATCGGCCTCTTCCTCTTCGATCTCCATGTCGGCGTTGCGGGTGACGCGGAAAGGGGTCGAGGCGATCTTGGTGTAACCGGGAAACAGATCCCCGATGAAATGTTCCACAATACTCTCGATCGGTATAAAAATTTCATCAGCGGTGAGAAAGCGGGAGAGGATACGGGGGATACGTACCAGACCGTGCTTGATGTTGCCGTCGTGATCGCTGAGTTTGACGACGATTCCGAAGCTGAGGTTGTTGAGATGGGGAAACGGGTGGGTCGCATCGACAGCGATGGGGATGATGACTGGATAAATTTGATCAAAAAAGGTTTCGGCCAATCTCTCCTGCGTCTCATACGGGAGGCGATCGTACGGTTCGATCCGGACATGGTGCTCGCGGAGCTGAGCCGTAATCTCGTGGTACGTGTGCTCGAGGTGTTCCATCTCGCGGTGGAGATGTGCATGGATCGCTGCGAGCTGATCCGCCGGACTCATTTTGTCATTGCCGGTCTCCTGCACGCCGGCTTTGTAGAGAGATTTGAGCCCCGCGACGCGGATCATGATAAATTCATCAAGGTTGGTTCCGTAAATGGCGAGAAATTTGAGCCGCTCCAGCGGAGGAAGCTCAGCGTTTTGCGCTTGAGCAAGCACTCGGGTGTTGAACTGCAGCCAGCTGAGCTCACGGTTGAAGTAGTATTGAGCGTCTGAGAGATTAGGGGTCATCGGAGAGACTCCGACGAGAGTGAATAGTGAATAGTGAATAGTGAATAGTGTTGGTTTGCATTGCGTTGCAATGCTTCTATTGGAGATAAGAAAAATGTCATAGTTGCTCCTTGGAATCATAAAAGCTTTTCGAAAGAAAAGCATACCACAACTATTCACTATTCACTATTAACTCTTCACTAAAAAGCTACAGCTTTTTAATCTTCGTGATCTCATCCCGCAACCGTGCCGCTTCTTCAAAATCCAGCTTCTTCGCCGCTGCGTGCATTTGGGCTTTGAGTTCTTTGACGAGGCGTTGGCGTTCGGCTTTGGGCATTTTGTCGAGTTTGCTGCGCTTGTTGTAGAGCTCTCCAGCGTCTTCGACCCGGAGGTTGGTATCAAGTTCCCGGAGGGTGGTGGTGGGGGTGATGCCATGCTGCTCATTGTAGGCGATCTGTTTGGCACGGCGGGATTGGGTGATGTCGATGCACGCCTGCATGGAGCGGGTGACTTTCCTGGCATACATGAGCACACGGCCGTTGGCATTTCGCGCGGCGCGTCCGGCGGTCTGGATGAGAGCGGTTTCGCTCCGCAGAAACCCTTCTTTGTCGGCATCAAGGATCGCGACGAGGGAGACTTCGGGGAGATCCAGCCCTTCCCGGAGCAGGTTGATCCCCACCAGCACAT
>WFSU01000041.1 GCA_015485845.1 Nitratifractor sp.
ACCGACAACGATCTTCTCGGAGAACCTTTCGCCGACTATGATGATCAGGCGTACATCATGCTCCTTCAGCCCGAGGACGTGCGACGCCGCTTTGGGGAATACTTTTTTACAATCAATGTCCACGTCTACGGTCTGCGAGACGATGCCACCGCTCTTCCTCTTACGGTCAGTGACATCATCCTCACCGACTACACCGCCTGGGTCGAGCAGAATCATCGATGCCAGGCACAAGGGCATCTACCATGAAAATCCTTCTCCTCGAAGATGACACCCTCATCGGCGAACAGATCCGGGACTATTTTGAGCTCTTTGACCACAAAGTCACATGGTACGACAACGGCCTGACCCTGGTCGAAAATGCCAACCCCACCGCCTACGACGTGATGCTGCTCGACATCAACACCCCCGGGCTCAGCGGCCTCGAAGTGCTGCGTGAACTGCGCGCCTACAGCATCACGACCCCGGCGATCTTCATCACCGCCATGAGCGATCTGGACTATCTCAAAGAGGCGTATGCCCTGGGGTGCAATGACTACGTCCGCAAACCCTTTGACATCGAAGAACTCGAGATCCGGATCGAGCATCTCATCAAAAAGGACACCGACCACCTCATTGCCATCACTGCGCAGTATGCATTTGATATGAAGGCCGAGAAACTCTATTACAAAGGAACCGAAGTCCACCTCAACCCCCGAGAGCGTGCTTTCATCTACCTCCTCCTCAAACACAAAAACCAGATTGTCTCCAAGGAGAGCATCCAGACTTACATCTGGGAAGATCAACCGATCAATGAAAACACGCTCCGCACCACCATCAAGAAACTCCGCGACAAACTCGATGCAAATTTTATTGTCTCTCATCGCGGGGCAGGATACAAAATTGCCCTTTAACTACCGCCCTATCAACCGCAAACGCTTCACCCTCGTGCTGGCGACCTTTTTCTTCCTCTTCGGGCTGATCCTGCTGGTCTCTTTTTTCCTCTTCAGCAACTGGATGATCGACAAAAAAGAGAACGAGCAGTTCCGCACCGAGTCGTACCTGCAGATGGATGGAAAAAGCCGTTTCATCGACCTCTACCTCAGCAGCCTCTCCCGGAGTCTCAAATCGATCGCCTACAACCCTTATTTCCTCAGTTACGTCGTCGATCCTACACATGCCAATCAGGCGGAGTTTCTCTTCCTCACCATCATGCTCGAGCACGACGACTACATGCAACTGCGCTTCCTCGGAGCCGACGGGGTGGAGAAGCTCCGCTTCGACCGGGATCGCATCAGCGGCTATCCATACAAAAAGGCTAAACTCCAGGACAAATCCGACCGCTACTATTTCCAGGAAGCCGCCAAACTCCCCGAAGGGGAAATCTACAGCTCCAAGATCGACTTCAATGTCGAGAACGGCCACGTTGTTCAACCCTTCGTCCCCGTCTTCCGCGTCTCGACTCCGATCTATTTCAAAGGCAAATTCCAGGGGGTACTCACCATCAACACCTTCGCCAAGACCATCGTCTCTCTCTTCACCGCCTCCCCAATTTTCGAAACGACCCTGTTCGACACCGATGGCTTCCTGATCTATGCCCAAGGAAAATACTACGACAAAAGTGTCCGTCCCAAACGTGTCTGGGAGATCCTCCCCATCACAGCTGAGCATATCCCCAAAAAACCGCACCAGACCTTCCTGTGCGAAACCAACAAAATCTACGCCAAAACCATCCCCATGGGTACCGAGATCATCAACGTCGCCTTCAGCCCCAAACCCGATACCGTGATCACCTTCGGCAAGGAGGACTATAAAAAAGCCACCCTGGTGCTGGTGCTCCTCTTCCTCGGAGCTTTTCCCCTCTCCTATCTCCTCTCCCGACCCATTGAGCACATGTTCAATACCGTCACCCGGCAGCAGGAGGAGCTCCGGGAACTCACCCACACCCTCGAACAGCGTGTGGACGAAAAGACCGAAGAGAATGCCCGCAAAGACCGGATGATCATCCACCAGGCACGTCTGGCAGAACTCGGGGAAATGATCGGAAACATAGCTCACCAGTGGCGCCACCCCCTCACCCGACTCAGCCTCATCCTCCAGAACCTCAAAGCCCTCCATGCCAAGGAGAAACTCGCCCCCGAAAAACTCACCGAGATGCTCACCACTGCCCACGAGCAAATCTTTTTCATGAGCGATACAATCGACAACTTCAAGGACTTTTACAAACCCACCGGTGAAGCAGTCGATTTCCCGGCGCGTCACGCCTACGACAAAGTCCTCGACATCATCGGCTACGACCTCAAACACAAAAACATCACCATCACCTGCACCGCCGAGGAGGAGATCACCCTGCACGGCAACCCCAATGAGTTTGCCCAGGTGCTGCTCAATCTCGTCGGCAATGCCCGGGATGCTCTGATGGAACGCGAGGTATTCGATGCCCGGATCGATCTGTACGCTTCACGCGACGGCGACCAGATTCGGATAACCGTTCATGACAATGCCGGCGGCATCCCGGTCGATATTCAGGCAAAAATTTTCGAGCCATACTTCAGCACCAAAGCCGAAAGAGGAACCGGTATCGGTCTCTATATGGTACAGACGATTATTCAGGAAAAGTTCAGTGGAAGTATTGATGTAGTCAATGAGAAGGGTGGAGCGCTGTTCATCCTCAGGATGGCAGCCGCTCGCTAAAGAGGGGTGTTACACTTCCTCCTTTTGCTGCCGCTGAAGAACCTTTTGGTAGCGTGGCAGGCTGGAGCTGGCGAGAAAGTACAATCCTGCGCCCACGGCAATAATCGTCAACCATGTCAAGTGTGCCTGACTGACCGAGTAAATCAAGAGCAGCATCAGTGTCAACTCCAGGATCAA
>WFSU01000042.1 GCA_015485845.1 Nitratifractor sp.
AGTATTATGCTCAACTTAAATGCCGTCCAAACAGCCGCCAATCGCCTCGAAGAAGTTATCCACCACACTCCCATGTCCCATGCTCCGATTCTCAGCGAAATGACCGGGCTGGAGATTTACATCAAAAAAGAGAATCTCCAGCGCACCGGCTCGTTCAAACTCCGGGGGGCGTTTAACAAAATCGCTACGCTTATCGAAGCGGGTCGACGCAACGGAGTCGTGGCCGCGAGTGCGGGCAATCATGCCCAGGGGGTCGCGTTTGCCGCCAAGCACTTCGGGATCGACGGGACGATCGTCATGCCTGAGTCCACTCCGCTGACCAAAGTGATGGGGGTCAAAGAGCTCGGAGCCGAGGTGATCCTCCACGGCGCCAACTACGACGAAGCGTATGCGTATGCGACCGACTATGCCAGGGAACACACCAAAGATTTCGTTCATCCTTTTGCTGATGAGGAGGTAATGGCAGGGCAGGGGACGATCGCGCTGGAGATGCTCGAGCAGCTTCCTGAACTCGATGCGATCGTAGTGCCTGTCGGTGGAGGGGGGCTCATCTCCGGGATGGCTACAGCCGCCAAAGCGCTCAAACCGGAGATAAGGATTATCGGGATTTCGGCGGAAGGGGCTCCGGCGATGAAAAAGTCCTACGATGCCAGGCGCCCCATCGATACCACGAGTGTCCGCACCATCGCCGACGGAATCGCGGTGCGGGATACTTCGCCGATGACGTTGGAGTATATTCTAAACAAAGTGGACGTATTCGATACCGTCTGCGAAGATGAGATTGCCAATGCAATCCTGTTTCTCCTCGAGCGTCAGAAATTGCTGGTCGAAGGAGCTGGATCGGTTGGGATCGCGGCGGCGATGCATCGTCATTTGATGGATTTGCCGAAAGGGAGCCGGGTCGGGATCGTCCTCAGCGGGGGGAACATCGATGTCACGATGCTCTCTCTCATCATCGAAAAAGGTCTCATGAAGTCGTACCGTAAGATGAAGCTCGTCATCACCCTGGTGGATAAGCCCGGTGCTCTCATGCACTTGACCGATGCGTTGCGGGAAGTACAGGCCAACATTGTCCAGATCGATTACGACCGCACCTCGACGGACTTGGAGTTTGGCGATGCGCATGTCACGGTTGCCCTCGAGACCAAGGGGAAAGAGCACCAGGAGACGATCCGGGAGATCCTCACCCGCGAAGGCTTCCCCTTCCGTGAGGAACATTGACCGTGACCAAACGTACTATCGGGATCGATCTGGGATCCAATACATTGCGAGCTGCGGCGTACAACTGTACCACTGGAATGTTTGAAGTGACATACGGCACGATCGTCAAAACGGCTGATGGACTGGCGCAGACTGGACGAATCTCCGATGGCGCAGTCCAGCGGGTGATTACCGGGCTGAATGAAATGCAAGGGGCAATCGATTTTTCCGAAGCCTCAGTGCGTGCCGTGACGACCGAAGCGATGCGACGAGCAGGCAATGCCGGGGAAGTGTTGGCGCGGATTGCCGGGGAGACGGGGGTGACGTTTGAGGTTATTGACGGTGAAGAAGAAGCTCGCTTGACTTTGTCGGCGGTGCGGCACCGCCTGAAACAGATTACGCCGGGTGCCACCGACGAGAGCTTAGTACTTGTGGACATCGGTGGGGGATCAACGGAGTTGATTTTTGCTTATCCGGATGGAACGATCGTTTTGCAGAGTTTTCCACTCGGGATTGTGACCCTCTCGCAGAGTTACGCAGATCTCGAGGCGATCGCCGAAGCTTTGCCGGAAGTGATGTTCCCCATCGAGCAGTTTGTAGCCGAAGTCTATGTCGAGGGTGGCCGCCCCGATCGCTTCGTCGCCACCGCCGGAACACCGACGAGTGTGGCTTCCATGCAGTTGGGGATGGAATATGATACCTACGATCCCGCGCGGATCAACGGCACCGAACTGAGCATCCACGCCCCCCGGTACTACCTTGACAAGCTCCTCGCCATGCCCATGCCCCAACGCGAACGCACCGTCGGGGTAGGGCGGGCTGATCTCGTGACAGCCGGGATATTGATCTTTGACCGGTTGTACCGGATATTGGGATTTGAGGCGTGTACGGTGATTGATGATGGATTGCGCGAGGGGGTGGCGCTGGGGTTGTGTGATTAGGTGTTGCATGTTAAGTGTTACGTGTTACGTTTTCTTATCCCAAGCTGTTGCTTGGGAATATGGATGGGCATTTATGCTATAATACCCCTTTAAGTAGGTACATCAAGGAGTAAACATGTTGACAGCAGGCATCAAAGAGATACAGAACAATTCCTCTATCCTTACCAAAGGTGTGGCAGACAGCGAGGAGTATCTGTTTATCTCCAAGCGCGGCAAGCCGATCGCGGTAGCCATGTCGTTGGAAAATGAGATGTTTGATCATGGATTCAGAAAATGGATCTTGATCTCAGCATACAAAAAAGGGGATCTTTCGCTGGGACAGCTTGCAAAAGCTTTGAATCAATCCCATCAAGAAACGATGCAGATGCTGGGTTTGCTGGGGGTTGATGTGATCGATTATGATCTCGATGATGATTTGGAGACAATCGAGAAGCTTATATGAGAAGCACCATTGTCAGCGACAGTACGACGCTTATCATCTTGGGCAAGATAGAGAGATATGATTTACTGGAAAATTTGTTTGACAAGGTCTATATTCCCTCAGAAGTCATACATGAAGTCTCCCAAAAATCTGATGGAGTTTTACACAAGATCATGGCGCACGTGCTGTTTGAAACAAGAAGCATAACCGATAGCGTCACGCTGAAGATGCTGGATGGTATTTTGGACAGCGGCGAGAGCGAAGCGATTGTTTTGGCAAAGGAGTTGCAGTGCATACTGCTTATTGATGAGAAAAAAGGTCGCGCCGTTGCCAAAACGATGGGGTTGGATATTATCGGATTGCTTGGCGTGCTGATTGCCAATGTTAAAAGTGAGACGATTGCACGAGCGGAAGCCGTTGAGATTTTGAACACGATAAAGCAGGAAAAATTTAGAGTCTCCAAGAAGCTTGAAGAACATTTTTTGGACGTGATAGCGCAATAAAATTCCCATTATTCGAGAAGCTTCACCGCCCCCTGATCCTGATCTTTCAGCAGTTTTGTCAATTCTTTCTTGACGCCCTTGTCCACTCCCTCGTCGGCGATGATCTCCAGCAGCTTGGTGACTTTCTCGTGGTGCTGTCGGCTGGACTCGAGCCAGGCCTGCTGGCGGAGCTGGTCTTCGTGGAGTTTGAGTTTGAGGCTCTGGCGGTGGCGGTAGAGGAGGTAGATCAGGAGCATAAACAGGAACAGGAGGATCGCTCCGGCTATGAGGAGTTGGCGATAAAAGGCGATCTCTTCCTGCTGGCGGGCCAGGGCGGTTTTTTGACGCTCTTTTTCGGTGGCGATGTCGGTTTGGGCTTTGGTCGAGGCGATTCGGGTGTTGGCGGCGTTGGTGTTCTGGGTTTTTTTCAGTTCGAGGTTTTTGATTTTCTGAGTGGTTTCTGCTTCGATCCGGGCAGCGGTGATGGCGCGTTCAGTTTCGAGCTTTTTGAGGCGCTCGGTTTTGCGAGCTTCGATTTCAGCGAGACGGGCTTTGGCATCGGTCTGGGCTTTGAGGAGGCGTATCTGTTCGTCGGTGGGGTTGGCTTTTGGGATTGTTGTTGGGTGGGCGTTGTACCTCAAAGCCGGTTTGGTGCCGGGCAGGAGGGTGGCGTGCTGAGTGTTGTCGGTGCCGCAGGCGGTCAAAAAAAGGGCAAGTCCTGTCAAAAAAAGGATAAGATATTTGTGCATATTCAACCCTGAATTGATTTCTATATTAGTGTTCCGGCATTGTAACATAAGGATATTAATCTTATCCCGCTAAGCATTTTTCGCTATAATCACTCTCAATCAATACACTGGAGTACGCGATGAAAATGAGCGGTGCGCAGATGATCATCGAAGCGATCATTGCCGAAGGGGTGACGAAGGTCTTCGGCTATCCCGGCGGGGCAATCATGAACGTCTACGATGAGATCTACAAACAGAACGATTTCGAGCACATATTGACCCGGCACGAGCAGGCGGCGGTGCATGCAGCCGACGGCTATGCCCGTGCCAGCGGGGATGTGGGGGTGGCGATGGTCACGAGCGGGCCGGGCTTTACCAATGCCGTCACGGGACTGGCGACGGCCTATACCGACTCGGTACCGTTGGTGGTGATTTCGGGGCAGGTACCCCTTTCGCTGATCGGTACCGATGGATTTCAAGAGGTCGATGCGGTGGGGATCTCCCGGGCATGCACCAAGCACAACTACCTCGTCCACGACATTGCTGAACTGCCACGCATTCTTAAAGAGGCGTTTTACATCGCCCGCAGCGGCCGTCCGGGGCCGGTACTGGTCGATGTCCCCAAGGACATCACCGGGGAGATTGCCGAGTTTGTTTATCCGAGCGATGTGCACCTCCCCACCTACAAGCCCAACTACAAAGGAAATGACCGTCAGATCAAAAAAGCGGCCGAAGCGATCCTCAAGGCGAAGAAGCCGCTGCTGTACCTCGGCGGGGGTGTTGTCCTCTCCAATGCCACAGATGTCGTGCGCCGTCTGGCCGAAATCAGCCAGATGCCGGCCGTCGAGACGCTCATGGCTCGCGGGGTCATGGGAGCGGACAATCCTCTGCTGATGGGGATGCTTGGGATGCATGGGAATTACGCTTCCAACATGGCGATGAGTGAGACCGATCTGGTGATTTCTCTCGGTGCCCGTTTCGACGACCGGGTGACCGGCAAGCTGAGTGAGTTTGCCAAATACGCTGATGTGATCCATGTCGATATCGACCCGGCCAACATCGCCAAGCTGGTCGATGTCGATTATCCCATCGTAGGGGATATCAACATTGTCGTCGAGAAGCTTATCGGTCACCTTGAAGAGCGGATCAAGCCGGAGCGCTACCAGGTGTGGCGTGACATCCTGAAGCGATACGATGAACTCCATCCTCTGACCTACCACGACAGTGATGAGGTGATCAAACCCCAGTGGGTGATCGAGCGGATTGGAGAGAAGGTGGGTGCCGATGCCGTCATCACCTCCGATGTGGGGCAGCACCAGATGTGGGCGGCGCAGTTTTACCCCTTCGACCGTCCGCGCCAATGGATCAACTCGGGTGGTCTCGGGACGATGGGGTACGGCTTTCCGGCGGCCATCGGTGCCCAAGTTGCCTGCCCGGACAAGCATGTCATCAATATCACGGGTGATGGTTCAATCCTGATGAACGTTCAGGAGCTCGTGACGGCTTCTGAAAACAAACTGCCGGTGATCAACGTCATCCTCAACAACCATTTCCTTGGAATGGTGCGGCAGTGGCAGACCTTTTTCTACGACAAACGCTACGCCGAGACTGATCTGAGCTACCAGCCCAACTGGAAACTGCTCGCCGAAGCGTGCGGCGGGGCGGGCTACGATGTGACGACCAAAGCGGAGTTTGACGCGGCACTCGATGCGGCACTTGAAGGGGGAAAAGTAACCTTCATCAACGTCGCCGTCGATCGCCTCGAAAATGTCCTTCCGATGGTGCCCGCCGGTGGGGCACTCTACAATATGTTACTCGAACACAAGGAGAGCTGATGGAAACCGTACGCAGAGTTATTTCGGTTGTCGTCCTCAACGAAGCGCAGGTGCTCGCACGGGTCTCCGGACTCTTCGCCGGACGGGGGTACAACATCGAGACCCTCACCGTCGCCCCGATCCCCGAGACCGATCTGTCCCACATGACGATCGTCACCCGGGGCAACCAGCGGGTGATCGAGCAGATCACCAAGCAGCTGCACAAGCTCATCCCCACGCTCAAAGTCATCGAGCACTCCGAAATGGTCGAGAAGGAGATGGTGCTGGTGAAATTCCCCATCGAAGAGAAACTCAGTGACATCCAAGCCCTGTGCGCCGCCTACAACGGCGGGATCGTCAACGTCGGAGAGAACATGGTAATCGCCATGGCCGCCGACGAGCCGGTGCGGATCAAACACTTCATCACCGCCACCAAACGCTACAATCCCATCGAGATCGTCCGCAGTGGGGTGGTGGCGATGGAACGGTAGTTTTTAGTGAGGAATTAGGAATAAGGAGTGAGGAGTATTGGTATGCTTTTCTGCGAAAAGCTTTTGTAGGGGCTGGGACTTTTTAGCCCCTACAGAATGTTTGCACAGGGTGCACAATTGCGTACCTACCGACGACATTTCCCCGGAAGCGGCGACTTCAGTCCCGCCAAAAGGTCACATCACATCACAACCTCAAGGTGAGGCTGAAGCCTTCACTTCCAGATAAATTGCGTTGTGATGTTGGTGTGCTGTTACAGACCCTGTATGTGTGAATGGATTTCTGGTATAATGAATGCTGAAACCCCCACATAAATAAATAAGGAGAAAAACCCATGAGCAAAACAACACAAGAGATCACTACCATCGATCTCAGCGGAACCCAAAACGGTAAAATAGAGGTAGCAACCCTCCAGGAGCCCTATGGTGCTAAAAGTGAACCGGTCGCCAGTATTGGAATCTTCCTCAGCGGTGGCAGCGATGAGCCGGATTGGAAAGTCCACATCCCCAAAGACAATATCGACGCCGTCATTGCAGCGTTGAACGAAGCAAAAAAGGCACTGTGAAGGTGACCACCCGTCAACAGATCGAACAGATCATTACCGAGCGTTATTTGATCCTCGATGGGGCGATG
>WFSU01000043.1 GCA_015485845.1 Nitratifractor sp.
ACTTCGAGGATGCTCCGCTGATGCCCGTAACGGGTAACAAGTACATCCTGTTTTCGCTTGATCGGGATACGGGAGAGGAGCGCATTGTGAATCGGCGTCTCCTTACTATGGGTGATCGCCCGGTGACGATACCCGCATCCCGCCCGCTTCAGGCTCTGTTGCAACCGTGCCAACACCCGATCGTTCTCCACCTCCTGCAACCCAATCACATCCGCATCAAGATCACAGATCACTTCGGTAAGATTTCGGATCTTTTTGATCAGTAACGCCTCACGCCACCCATGCCGCCCCGGCACATACTCCGCATACTCCGTCCCGTCCCGATGCATATCAAAAAGGTTCTCGACATTCCATGAGGCGATTGTAAGAGTTTGTGCCAACATAACAACAGGAAGAAAAAAGATAAAAATACGAAACATGAGAGAGATTGTACCCTAAGATTGAGCCAGTGAGAAAAAATGTGTCAAATTGTCATAAAACATCACATGGTGCCGCATGGCACCACACAAAACGTAACACTTAGCACGTAACGCTTAACACGCGAACGGAGCCAAAGCTCCGTTATCCAAACATCTTTCCGATCATCCCCATGGCTCCCTCAGCACCACCCACTTGAGAGAGAAGATTGCCCAGCAGTCCTTCGTCTCCATTCGGTGTAGCATTGCTGACCACTTCGGGCAAAGCATCGGCCAATGCTTGCTTGGCACTGTCGAAATTGATCCCAAGTTTGTCGGCAAATTCACTGATCTTGTCTCCGCCGATCAGATCCTCGACCTGACTCGGGTCAATCGCCGCATTTTCGCCACTGCCAATCCACGAGGAGACTGTTTCCATCAAGCCACCATCTTCACCGCCGGTAAGGTTCCCTACGATTGAACTTAGATCCAATCCGCCCTCCGAATCACCACCAAACAAACCACCCAATGCATCCGTGATAGCCGATGCATCCAGTCCGCTGGTCGCCTCATCACTGTTGCCCTGAATCAAGCTCGCACCCATTTGCAAAAGATTCCCAATATCCATGTTATCTCCTTGTTATGTAAAATGTAGGGGCATTATATCACATTTAGCTCACAATTTCTAACTTCTCATTCCTTATTTTCACTCTCTCCTCTTCTATCAGCCGGTTCACCCCGGCCTTGAACTGCTTCTTGCTCAAGCCAAACAACGACCGTATATGCTCTGGACTGCTCTTGGTCGTCACATTCAAATTCCCCCCAGCTTCCTCAAGCACCTGTACAATTACAGCTTCGGCCGAACGTACCTTGGCCTGTCGCCCTATCGGTTGCAGCGAACAATCGATCTTGCCGTCTTTCCGAATCTGTTTGAGATAAACCGTTTTATGTTCCCCCACTGCAATGGGTTCAAAGATCTCATTTTCGTAGAGCATCCCCTCATACCGGTAATCGACGACGATCTTGTACCCCATCGGCGTCCGGGCAATCACAAGAGCATCAAGCTTCTGACTCGGCACCATCCCCCGCGCCGGCTCAAACCCACGCCCGATCCGCTGCGTCCCATACAGCCGCCCCATCTGCTCATCGAGCTCTACCCGGATGATGATCCGATCTCCCACTCTCAGATACTGCTTCTGCTGCGACAACGGCACCAGCAAATCCTTGGGCAATCCCCAGTCCACGAAGGCGCCATAGGTTTCGACAGCCACCACCTCTACCTGCGCCAGCTCCCCAAGCATCGCCGCCGGCCGCTGCGTCGTCGCCACCGGCCGATCCTCACTGTCGGTATAGACAAACACGTCCACCGGAGCAAGCACCTCCCGCATGGCATCCGTCACATAGGCCTGCGGCAACAGGATCTCTGCATCACCGTTATGGTTACGCAGCATCACCCCATGATCGATGATCCGCGTCACGACCAAAGTGTTAACCTTACCAATCTCAATAGTATGAGCAACTTTGACACCTTTAGGATTTTCCATCAACATTCCTCAATTTTCGCAATGACGCTTTCAAACTCTTCAGAAAAATTCTCCAAAAAGTCTGGATCAATCAATGTAATATGTTTCAAAAGAGCATAGGGAAACGTCTTGAGTCTCACAATGAGATCATCGTTATTGAATGTAGCCTTTTCGTGTGCAGCTTGCATAATTTCATTCCAGTCTATGGTGCGATACTTATCAATCAGGTAGATGTCAAATATGTCCTTAGGGTTGTCGCGGCCGATGACGGCTGTGATTTTATTGGAAAGAATATTCTCAGGGGTATCCAGAACATACCCATCCTCACGCCGCACGGGCTCTTTGTATCTTTTGACGCTGTCATAGACAAAATCAACCTGGAGCAATCCCTCTATCCGCCATCGTACAAAATCACGCGATGTC
>WFSU01000044.1 GCA_015485845.1 Nitratifractor sp.
AACAGATCAAAGGTCTGGATGACCTCCTCCGACCGGATCTCCTGACGACACTGGGCAATCCTGAAACATGCAGTATCGGCAAAGCAGCCAAAGAGACCCTGCTTCGCTACGGAGGCACAAGCTTCCTCGACAACGTCCACCGCTCACTGGGGCTGTTTGCAGCCGATTCACGGGATATGAATCATCTATTGCTGACCGGGCAGGCCGACGTCGGTCTCAACTGGACCGCCTCCCGCCATGCCCTCCCGCAAAACGACAGGATAGAGGTTATTCCTGTGTTTGACCTCTATTCACAGCCGAAAGCCCTTGTCGTTGCTGCACTGCAATTCTCTCTTCACCCAAAATTGGCACAGGCGTTTGTTGATTATCTTGCCTCGCCCTATGGGAAAATGATTATGCAAAAGTATGGATTCGGCCATGAATAAGCGCACCATATTTCTCGTAATAGTCCTGGCCTTTATGCTGATCCTGCTCATCATTTCCCAAACACGTTTCTCCGCGACCCTCGAAGCACAATCGCGCATCGAAAACGACTATCTCACCGAGCAAGTGATCGCTTCAGATCTGATCCATCACATTTCACAAATCCAATCTCTGACCTACAAAATCCCTCTGACAGCCAACACCCCCCGGCTGCTGAATGTCTACATGGACGAACTCAATCGTATGACCAAGGAGGGTGCCCACCTCATCCACCTGCTCGAATCGGGTGGAACGTATGTGCGTACCGCACCGCTCAACCTCCCCGGCATGGATCACTACACCCGTCGCTTTATCCTCCGTCCTCCCCACACCATCCCGGAAGAGGTGATCCACCTCAAACCACGCATCCAACTGTTCGAAACGTTGTGCACCAAGCTCGAGACACTCATCCGCCGGAAACTGGAGGCACGGAAACTGCACAAATCTCTCAATGCTATTGGGGAACAGATCGCACTCTTCACCAAATCAATCGATTCGATTTTACGGCGGATGACCGAAGACGCCAATCAAATCTACTACGAAGCCCAAAAGCAGCACACACTTCTGTTGCAAAAAACTCAGCATACAAAAACAAAGTACAATTACGCCACGATCATCCTTCTCTTCATTATCTTTGTTCTTGTCCTTGTTTTGTTAAGACATTTTATCCGTGAACTCCACAACAAAATTGATTTCGACCGTCTCACCGGATTGTTCTCGCGTGCGAAGCTTGAGAGGACTGAATTTACCGAGCATTCACTTCTTATTTTGATCGACATGGATGACTTCAGTGACATCAACAGTCTCTACGGCATGGCATTCGGCAACAAAGTACTGCTCAACCAGGCAGACAAACTGCGTCATTTTGATCCGTACGCCAAAATCTTCCGGGTGGCAGGGGATGTCTTTGGTGTCTATTATGCTGCATTTCCCAATGATGATACCAAAATTCAGGAGCGGATCATCTCGATCCAGAAGCTCCTCAAAGACTGCTCCAAATGCCAACTGGAAATCTCAGTGACCATTGCCGCTGCCAAAGGAGAAGACTGCCTTCATGATGCGTACACGGCTCTGGATATTGCCAATACCAAAGACGAGCCCTGGTGGATCTATCACGATGAGAGCCAATACATTCGCGAGGTCAAGTTCAACCGTCTCTGGCATGATGAGCTCAAGGCCGCCCTGGATCACGATGCAATCGTTCCCTTTTTCCACCCTATTGTCGACAAAGACAAAAACGTCATCCACTACGAAACCCTCATGCGTTTGAAACGCAGCAACGGCAAGACCGAGTACATCTCCCCTTCCGTATTCCTCGAGGTCGCCAAAAGAACCAAACTCTACCTCCCTATCTCCCGGCGGCTCATCGAAAAAGCTTTCGTTTTCTTCAGCGACAAGCCGGAGGTTTCGTTTACAATCAACCTCTCCTACGAAGACATGGAAAAAGAACCCATCCAGGCTTTCCTCGCCGAGATGATCGAGAAATATCATGCCAAAGATCGGGTAATGTTCGAAGTGCTCGAAACCAGCTTTGTCGATAACCCCAACCTGCTGAAAGAGTTTATCGCCCATTTCCGCTCGCTCGGGGTCAAATTCGCCATCGATGACTTCGGGGCGGGCTACTCCAATCTCAAAAGGGTCGTTGCCCTCAACCCCGACTACCTCAAAATCGACGGCAGCCTCATCCAGGCGATGATCCACGACCGCCGCAGCCACAAAATGGTCGAAAATATCGTCGAATACGCCCGGGAATTCGGGATCAAAACCGTCGCCGAATACGTCAGCACTCCAGAGATCTTCGCCGAGTGCAAGCGCCTCAACATGGATTACTGCCAGGGGTACTACTTCGCTGAACCCAGCCCCCGACTGGAGATGTAAGCCCCCGATGCAGGATTTTTTGCAACTTGCCCGATTTTCTCCCCGATTTTGATTGCTTTTTGAGGTCAATATGCTATAATCGGGGGATGAAGACGTACACTACTTATTTTGATTCTATCAAACAATTTACGGCCTTTGTCCATGCCCATGCCATCGAGGACAATGACCGTCTGCTGATCCAAGTCTTTACCGCGCTGAGTGATATCCGGCAGATCCGGGCGATACGCAACGTCCTTGCAGCCCTGTTCCCCCATGCTGCCCTGATCGGTGCCAGTACCGATGGGGAGATTGCATCGGGACGCGTTTCGGTCGGCAAGACCGTCGTGGCGTTGACCCAGTTTGCCACCACCACCCTCAGCACCACTCTGGTGGATGGTTATGCCACCAGTCTCGGTCTCGGCCGGCAACTTGCCCAACAACTCCCCCGACACGATGACAACCGACTCCTCATTACCTTTACCGATGGTCTCCACTGCAACGGAGAAGACTATGTCCGGGGCATCAGCGAAGTGCGACACGGATTGATCATCGCCGGGGGTCTGGCCGGGGACGGTGCCCGGTTTGCGCAGACGTTTGTCTTCACGCGTGACCGTTTCACCACCCGGGGAGCCGCCGGTGTCCTTCTAAGCAACCCTGCCCTGCAAATCCACACCGATTACAATTTCAACTGGACCCCCATCGGAAAATTCATGACCGTTACCCGGGTCGAGGGGAACCGGCTCTACACCCTCGATGACCAACCGGCCGTCGCCATGTATGCCCGATACCTCGGGGAAGAACTGGCGGAAAAGCTCCCCGAAATCGGGGTAGAATTTCCCCTCATCATCCAGCGGGGCGATTACCGTATCGCCCGGGCAATTCTGGCACGACACGATGATGGATCCCTCACCTCTGCCGGGAACTTCCTGCCCGGTGACCGCGTGCGTTTCGGATACGGTGATGCTGAGATGATCCTCAACCGCTCCTTTGACGCGTATGAAGCGTTGTCCCGCCACCCGGTCGAGAGTATCTTTGTTTACTCCTGCATGGCACGACGGCGCTTCATGCCCGATTTGATCGGCGAAGAGATCCGCCCCCTGCAATCGATGGCGGAAGTCTCCGGCTTTTTCACCTACGGAGAATTTTACTCGAGCCACGGTCAGTCAATGCTCATGAACCAGACCACCACTCTGTTGGCACTGAGCGAGTCGGCAGGATCCTCTTCCCATCCGCACTTTGAAAAAACCTCACAAGCGTTTCCCATCCAGGATTACCAGAAATCGATCAAAGCCCTCTCCCATCTCGTCAACGTGACGACCAAAGAGCTGCGTACGGAAAACGAACGCCTCGAAGAGTGGGCTTCCCAACTCGAAGATAAAAATCGTACCCTTCAGAACATTCAGGAGATTGGCCACTTCGGAAGCTGGGAGATCAATTTTCGCACCCGAAAATCCACCTGGTCCCGGGAAAATTATTTGATCTACGGACTCGATCCCGATACCGCACACCTGTCGTTGCGTGCCTTTTATTCCCAGCTCCTTCCGGAGGACCGTATCCTTGCCCGCAAGACATTACATGAGGCACGCCATGGCAAGGACGTCAAGACTATCCGCGTCCACGCCCGCCATACCGACGGGCGTCTTATTACCCTGCTGGTCAATGGAAAAATTCTGTTCGACAAACACGGAAAACCCCTCTCTCTCATCGGCACCACCCTCGACATCACTGAGCAAGTGCAGCTCAAAGCCTACAACGACGAACTCGCCTCCATCATCGAAAACTCCACCAACGAAATCTACGTTGTCGAGCGGGGAACCCACCGGTACCTCTATGCCAACCGGGCGGCGCTTGAACGCCTTGGATATACCCGGGATGAACTGCTCCAGCTGACGATCCTCGACATCAATCAATCCCTGAGCCTGCCCGATGTACAGGGCATCGAAAAGAGAATTATGGAACACGGTACTATCTCCAACCGTACCGTTCATACGACCAAAGAAGGCGCCACTTATCCGGTCGAATCGTTTATCCAGTACCATACTTATCAGGAAAAAGAGGTCGCAGTGATCTTCGACATTGACATCACCGAACGGGTCGCCGCTGAGCAGAACCAGAAGCGGCAAGCTGAAATCCTCGAACAAATCCGCGATTCCGTCGTCTCAACCGACCTCAACGATATCATCACCAGCTGGAACCACGGAGCGGAAACCATCCACGGCTACACGGCCGAAGAGATGATCGGACGACCGATCTATACCCTCTATTTTGAAGAGGATATCCCCCTTCTACAGCATATGAAAGAAGAGACCCTCCGCCAGGGTATGTTTCAAGGTGAGATTCGCAAACGTACCAAAAGCGGTGAAGGAATCGATACCCTGCTGACACTGACCCCTTTTCGGGATGAGAATGGGGACGTGATCGGCTTGACCCGCTTCACCCAAGACATCACCCAGCGGAAAAAGATCGAACAGCAACTCAAAGAGCAGACGGAGCTTCTGAATTATCAAGCCTACCACGATGCGCTCACCGGTCTCCCCAACCGAACCCTGTTTGATGATCGCCTCCAACAGGCGATGGCCAACGCCAAGAAACACGACGAGATGCTCGGACTCCTCTTCATCGACCTTGACAACTTCAAACAGATCAACGACACCCTCGGCCACCCCATCGGCGACCGGATACTCAAGGTCATCGCCAAACGCCTTCAGGGGACTATCCGCGAAGAGGATACGCTCGCCCGGCTCGGAGGAGATGAATTTGTCCTCCTCACCCGCGCCCTTACTTCCCCTCAGTCGGCCTCTACCATCGCCAATAAAATCATCGATGCTCTCCGTCCCGGGATCGTCCTCGATGCACATGAACTCCACATCAGCGCCAGCATCGGTGTGAGCCTCTACCCGCAGGACACCTCCGACAAAAACGACCTTCTCAAATACGCCGATACTGCCATGTATAAAGCCAAAGAAGTGGGGAAAAACGCGTACAAATTTTACTCAGAAGATATGACCACCGAAGCGGTAGAAAAAGCCAGGATCGAAGCCGGGCTGCGCAAAGCGATCAGCGATCGCAAACTCCCTGTCCACTATCAGCCTCAGATCGATGCCCGGGACGGTCACGTCATCGGGGTCGAAGCACTGACCCGCTGGGAACACCCCGATCTCGGGCTCATCGGCCCCGATCAGTTCATCCCCGTCGCCGAGGACAGCCACTTGATCGTCAAGATAGATCAGCTCACCATGCTGCACGCGATGGAGGATGTCAAAGCCTGGTACGACGCCGGACTCAATCCGGGGATACTCTCCCTCAACCTCTCCATCAAACAGTTGATGAATGAGCATTTTATCCAGTCCCTGTTTGACACGATCAAACAGACCGATTTCAAAGTAAGCTGGCTTGAATTTGAGATCACTGAGAGCCAGATGATGCACAACCCCGAAAAATCGATCCAGGTTCTCGAGACCCTCAGCTCCTTCGGAATCAGCGTAGCCATCGACGACTTTGGCACCGGCTACTCTTCACTCGCTCACCTCAAGCGCCTCCCGGTCAAAACCCTCAAAATCGACCGATCCTTCATCAAGGATCTCCCCGACGACGAGGAGGATCGTGCGATCTCCAAGGCCATCATCGGCCTGGCACAAAGCCTCAAACTCGATATCATCGCCGAGGGGGTCGAAACCGAAGATCAAGTGGAGTATCTCCTCGAAAACGGCTGCCACTTCATCCAGGGATACTACTACTCCCGCCCCATTCCGAGGGATGCTATGGCCGATTTTCTCGAAGAATACCGCTGATCACTCCGCCTGCCCTGCGGCATCGTGCAGCGTCACGATCGCCCCATCGACCCCCATCACCGCATCCATATCCCGCCCTGCATAGTCGATGTTGCTCAGCAGATAGCGAATGGCATTGAGGCGGGCGCGTTTCTTGTCCACGGCATCGAGCTCGATCCAGGGGGCATACGGCGTACCGGTGAGGCGAAACATTTTGTCCCGCAGTATCACATAGTCGTCGTAGCGTTCGTGGGATTTGTAGTCGAGTGTGGAGAGTTTCCAGCTCTTGAGAGGATCCTGCTCCCGGTCACGGATCCGATCCCCCTGCGTCTCTTTGTCGATGTTGAGGTAAAATTTGAAAAAGAGCATCCCGTCATCGACCAGCATCTTCTCAACCGAATTGACCTGCCCGTAAAACTCTTCGTGCTGCTGCGGCGTACAGAAACCGAATACCTGCTCGATCCCGGCACGGTTGTACCAGCTGCGGTCAAAAAAAACGATCTCTTCCCGGTCAGGCACCTGACGCAGATGGCGCTGGAAGTACCACTGCCCCTGCTCCACCTCGCTCGGCTTGGGCAGGGCAACGCTTCGGGTATGGCGGGGATTGAGATAGGCATTGAACGCTTTGATCGTCGAGCTCTTACCCGCCGTATCCATCCCCTCAAAGATCATCAACAGCCGCTGCCCGCTCTCGATCACCCACTTCTGGAGCTTGACCACCTCGTGCTGGAGGCGCATAAACTCACGGTTATAAAACTTCGTCTCGATTTTGCCGCTTTTTTTGAAGACCTTTTTTGGGGATTCGGTGTGTTCGGGGAGGGTGTCACAGAGGATGAGCTTCTGGTGGGTCATCGGGATTCCTTTTGATCTACTGTAACGCGTTGCCAACAAACAGGGGCTGGGACTTCAGTCCCACTAAACGCGACTGAAGTCGCGTCCCCATGAACAAACTCCTTCTCTCGTGCCATATCTCCCGATATGGCACGCACACTGCATATCAAACATAAAGCCCATCAGACGATAGGGAATGAAGAAACAGGAGAACAAGGGGTTGGGACTTCAGTCCCACTAAAACACCTTTGTGTGCATAAAAGGTTATTTGGGTTATAGTACCGTAAAAATCCAAAGGATACCAAATTGTCCATCACCATCCTCTTCGACAACCATAATCCCGGTTCCAAACAACGCAAGCTCTGGGGATTTTCTGCGTATATCGAAGAATACAAGCTTCTCTTCGACACCGGCAGCAACGGACGAGCTCTGCTGCGGAACATAGAACAACTCGGGGTCGACGTGACACAGATCGAATACCTCTTTCTCAGTCACGAACACTGGGATCACATCGGAGGGGTCGATTCGGTCATCGAGGCCAATCCCAATCTCACGATTTTTGCCCCCAACTCCCTCTCAAAAAATATGATCGCCGATCTGCGTACCCAATCCCGGGAAGTGATTGTCTGCGATGAACACCCCCAACAACTCATCCCCGGCTTGTACTCCACCGGCGTACAAGGAGAGGAGGCTCCCGAACATGCCCTTGTCATTGATGGAGCCCACCCTACCCTCATCACCGGATGCGGTCACTACGGCATCAACCGAATTGTAGATCAAGCCGAGAACATCATCGACAATTCGGTTAAGAAGGTTATAGGAGGTTTTCATCTTCATAGCCATTCCAGAGAGGAAATCCAAACTACCATCAATTGCCTGAAAGAACAGGGCATCACTCATGCTCTCCCGACCCACTGCACCGGTGATCGGGCGATTGAGTTTTTTGAAGAGGGATTTGGAGAGGGGTTTCATGTTGGAGGGATCGGGGCAAAAATGTAGGATGCGCAATTGCGCACCGAGTATTAGCGTATTGGTGTAGTAGTATATTGGTAAGCAGGAGAATAAGGGGCTGAGACTTCAGTCTCACTAAACGCGACTAAAGTCCCCACGTACCATATCTCCTGATATGGTACGCACACTACATATCAGACATAAAGTATACATTCCCCATCAGGAGATGGGGAACGAGAAGCGAAGCTGGAGCTGTGGACGAGCTAAATGTTACGCCGCCGTCTCATCCCCCTGCTTCAGAAACAACCGCATGAATTTGGCAATACTCTCTTTCATCTCATTACGATCAACGACCATATCGATCAATCCATGTTCAAGGAGAAATTCTGACCGTTGAAACCCTTCGGGGAGATCGACCCCGACAGTCTGCTTGATCACCCGCTGTCCGGCAAAGCCGATCAAGGCACCCGGCTCCGACATAATAATGTCCCCGAGCATCGCAAACGACGCGCTCACCCCGCCCATCGTCGGGTCGGTCAAGACGGAAATATAGGGAAGCTTTGCTTCACCGAGTTTCTGAAGCGCAGCCGAAGTCTTGGACATTTGCAGCAGGCTGTAGGTACTCTCCTGCATCCGTGCCCCGCCACTGGCGGAGACGATCACAAGACCGCTGCGGTACTCAATAGCACGGTTGATAGCGCGGACGATCTTTTCCCCTTCTACCGAACCAAGACTTCCTCCCATGAAGGCAAAGTCAAACACTACCAGTTCCACCGGCTGTCCCTCGATGGTGCAGCTCCCGCTGACGACCGAGGAGGTACGTCCGGTCTTTTTCTTCGATTCGTCAAGCCGTTTTTTGTAGCTTTTTTTATCGACAAATTTCAGGGGATCGACCGGAGCGAGGGTTGCATCGTGCTCCTCAAAGCTCCCCTCATCGGCCAGCAACGCGATCCGTGCATCCGCACCGATCCGGAAATGGTGTGCACACTTGGGGCAGACCTGGTGGTGAGATTCCACCTCTTTGTAATACATCAATGAGAGACAATCGGGACACTTCACCCAGTGCGCCGGGGCATCCGCTTCATCCGCACGCTTTCGCATTCCACCGAATATACTGCCAAAATTCATCACAACTCCTTCGTATGACCCACAACTATGCAAGACTTTCTATCGCGTAACTATAGCATAATCCTCATGCAAATCCTCTGCATCACCGAAAAAAAGTGCAAACGTCGTCCCCTCACCCAGAGCCGAATCAAGCCGTATCTCTATGCCGTGCTGATCACAGATGCTCTTGACGATGCTCAGTCCGATCCCGAATCCCCCCGACTGTTTGGTGCCCCGACGATACCGTCGAAAAATCATCTGCTGATCTGTATCCGAAATCCCGATCCCATGATCCTGGATGGTGAAATGCCGTCCTTCGAGTTTCAAATGGATCACCGATCGGGCGGAGGAGTACTTGATCGCATTGCCGATGAGATTGCCAAAAAGGAGCGAAAGCTTCTGCTCCGGGATCGGGTAGTGCAGCGATGCCGACACCGCTACATCAAAATCGATCTGTTTCATTTCGGCCAATGATCGATAATACGCAATACTTTTGTGCAACACCACTCCGACATCACTCACCTCATCGGCCATGCTTTGCTCATCAAAATTGAGGTACGTCAATGAGCGGTAAATGTCATAGAGTTGTTTGGTGCTGATGTCGATATTGTTGAGCTGTCTACCGGAGCACTGACCCCGCTTGAGCGCCTGACTTGCCGTCATGGACAATGCCGTGATCGGCGTGTTGAGTTCATGGGTGATGTCGTTGATAAAGACTTCGATCTGACGCACACGCATCTGCAGAGGACGCATGAAAATCCCGGACAGAATCCAGGCAATCACGGCAATGACCAGCATAACAAACAATACCAACAGGCTGACCGTACGTCGGAGGGCGTCGATCTCTCCTGCCAGTTCCCGGCTTCGTACGACGATCCATCGGACACCGAGGTGCCCCTTGGCCGCATCCGAGATCAGGATGCTTTCCCGATGGCGGCTCACGTATCCCGGATGGTCAAGATCGATCCCTGCAATCGGATCGCCGTACAGCACTTTCCCCGCCGAGTCAAGCAATGTCATGGTGACCCCTTCCCCGGGCGGGGCAAAGGTATAGGGCTTCCCCTGCATCCGTGACGTGATGATGCGCCCGGCTTCCCGGTCGACAAGGTGCTCCAGTTTGTAGTGCATACGGCTCTGGAGGGATTGTTTCTGGGAGATATAGTACCAGTACCCTACCAGAGAAATCAAGAGAAAGGAGGAAACGATGTACAGGGTAAGGAAGGAGTAAAACGAACGCTTTTCCAACTCATTCATATCGGTATCCCAGCCCTCTCTGTGTGGTGATTTTTTCCGCTCCAATCACCTCCCGGAGATTGCGGACATGCGATCGGATCGTAGCATCGGTGGGCATTGCTTCGTAGCTCCAAATGTTCTGGATCAGCTCTTCCGTGGAAATCGCCCGCCCGGAATGGGTAAGAAAATACTCCAGGAGTCGGGCTTCTTTGGGCTTGAGGATCGTCTCGGTGTCACCGGTGTGGACGGCTCTGCGTCCGGGATCGTACGTGCGTGTTTCATCGAGGCGCACCCGTTCTGTCTGCTCGATACGAAACAAGACTTTGCTCTTCTCGATACGGAGTTTCAATTCTTCCAGATCGAAAGGCTTGCGAACATAATCGTGCGCACCGGCATCAAAACTCTCGCGCAGATGCCGGGTATCTTCATAGGCTGTGATGATGATCGCCGGAGTCGTATCGTTGAAAGCGCGCAATTCTTTGAGGAGTTCGGGGCCGCTTTGCCCCGGGACATTGATGTCGAAAATCAACAGATCGTAGGAGCCCGCATCAAGACATTCGGTCGCCTCTGCCGAGTCGAAGACCCGAGTCACACGGTAAAACTGCGCAAGGTAGTCTTCGAGGATGTCCCCCAGCACGGGGTCGTCTTCCATCAGAAGTATCTTCATAATTTCCCCTTTCTCGGTATTATACCCTATCCATTTAATACACATTGTAGTTTTCTTTTATGCACTCGTATCGTACCCTCCTCCCGTGCATGAAATGTGCAGATACCCTGCACACTCCCTGCACAAATCCACGTTACAATACCCCATGCTCATCAGGGCACCTCTAATAATAGGAGATGTTGTGGGTACGACCTATTATTGGAGGTGCCCTCAAGCATACATCACACAAAGCCACTGCGTTTGAAAACACGGTGGACTGAAAAAGGAATCATCATGAACCCAATGGGAAATTATATGGGAGGCTATCTTGGTATGGGACTTGGATGGCTCATGCCGCTGGCCATTATCGCCCTGCTCTTTTATCTGTTTCGCAACCGATGTTCGATGCACGGCCGGACGCACGAAGAACTCACTGCCCAGGAGATCCTGGACAAACGCTTTGCCAATGGCGGCATTGACGAAGAGGAGTACCGTGAAAAGTCGGCTCAGATCCAGAGTAAGGGAGCGGCTTAGACTTCCTTCTCCCCATCCAAGTCCCCCGATGGGGGGCACATACAGTACACGCAACACTCCCCATTGATTTAGATAATTTTTATGCTATAATATTATAAATATTTATACATAAGGATAGCCATGCGAAGATTATGGAAAAATTTATGGTTTCAGGATCCAGCCGCACGTGACGTTTTTATCAACGATACTGCCGTCAGGATACGGGCGGGAATCTTGCTTGCCGTCCCCCTGTTTTTGTCCTACACTCTCTACGATGCTGTCTACGGCAGCCACTGGATCGTCGATGGCAACACCATACGTGATACGATGGATACCGATTTTGACGAACACATCATTTATGCCGGGCAGATGATCCGCAAAACGTATGATTATACGATCCAGAGCTGGATACTGGCCTATGTATTTTTTGAAATGCTTGTGAGTATGTTTGTCAAAACTTCCTACCTCTCACCGACGATCTGGATCGCCACGTTCCTATCCCGTCGTAAACCCCCGGTCTGGAAGCCGCTGGTACCCAAGCGCTTCGCCTGGACCATCGGCGCTACTTTCATCGCGACGTGCTGGGTCTTTTTCAATCCCGACACCTTTGCCCACTGGATCAATACTCTCACCCACAAGGAGATACTGAGTACCACCACACAATACCTCCCTTACTGGATCCCTCTGACACTTGTCTGGGTCTGTACAGGGTTTATGTGGCTGGAGTCAGTCCTAGGATGGTGCATGGGGTGTCAGATTCATGCACTGATGGTCAAGATGGGCATCCTCGAAGAGCCGTGCGAAGCGTGCAACGATATTTTCTCGCCCGAGGCGCAGGCGGCTCGGGATGCTTCGGCGAAAGAGACGATGCAGTCGTGACGCTTATCAGGAGCAGGGACTTCAGTCCCGTATGATATTAAAACCAGTGGATTTGTATCCAAGATGGAGGCAGGGCTTCAGCCCTGCACAACGGGACTGAAGTCCCTGCCCCTGATTGAAGAAACGGTCACCGAAGGTGTTACGGTTGCGGCTGCTTCTTCCAGCTAAACTGATTCGGCTTGGCACCGTTGATGCCGTGAAACTTGTCGTACCGCTTGCGAATCTTCTCCGGCCAGAGTGATCGGACGTATTTTAAGGACACATCCAACCATAGGTCATACCCACAATGGGCTTTGCAGACGTGAGATTTTGCTTGAGGCTCTCAAGGCGTAGCCAAAGCTACGGCGAAGGGAGCATCGAGTGAAAGATCGCGTCTGCAAAGCCCACCCTTCGGGCATCTCCAGCTTTCGCCCATACTGCGTTATCGCTTCTTGACGTAGCTTCGGCTATGCCTGCGAAACGATGCCTTGTCTGGACAAAAGCTGGAGATGTTGTGGGTACGGCCTATGGTTGGATGTGCCCTTAGATATCATCCCGTTCCTCCTGGCTCAGTGTCGCCTCAAACTCCGGCATCCATCCCACGTATCCTTTGCCGTAACTGTTGCCCCCTTTGGCGATGATCTTCCGGAGCAGATCGGGAGAGTGGTGCCAGGTGTGTGCGGTGCCGTTGAGAGCCGGAGGCTGGTATTTGCCATCCTTCCGCTTCACTTGCAGTGCCGGACTCTGGGGACCGATCCCTCTGGGACCGTGGCACACAGCACAGTTTTTAGCGAAAAGCTCGCCACCCTTGGCGATATCGCTTCCATCATTCCATCCTCCGGCCTGTACCTGAAGTGCTGCCAGTGCCGTTACGATCATCCCGATTGTTTTTGTTTTCATCAGTGTCCCTTTTTGTGTTTCATGCGATGCTGTTTCCAGACAAATTTTCCCGTCGTCGCCATGCTGATTCCGAAGCGTTTGTCGTACGCCCTTCGGGTCTTTTCCGGCCAATGTGCGTGAAGATATTTGAGGATATTCTCCCGCTCTGCTTTGGTGAGTGTTTGGGCAAATCCCGGCATCCAGCCTGCGTATTTTTTGCCGTAACTCTTACCACCCAAGGCGATCGATCGAAGCAGTTTCCCGGGTGAGTGGTGTGAGGTGTGCGTCGTGCCGTCGAGTGCAGGCGGTTGACGCTTGCCGTCCTTCCGTTTGATTTTGAGCAGCGGATTCTGCGGACCGATTCCGCCAGGGCCGTGGCACACGGCACAGTTTTTGGCGAAGAGGCGTTGTCCCTGCGCGATATCCTTCGGGTCGTTCCACCCCCCGGCCTGGAGCTGGAGGGTAGCCATCACAGTGGCGAGTACAAACGTCTGTTTAGGTGTCATGGTCTTCCTTTTATCTTATGCTTCGACAACGAATTGCCCCATCATCCCGGCATCTTCATGCTCGAGAATATGGCAATGGTACATATAAGGTCTCTCTGCCGGTGCAAGATGGCGAAAGACCACCAGTATCTCCACTTTTTCCCGGGAGTAGACCAGCACAGTGTCTTTCAATCCTGTTTCATTGATCAGGGGGGTCTTCCCATCCCGGGAGAGGACTTTGAATCCAGTGCCGTGGACATGAAACGGATGGGGTCTCGGAGAGGGGTTCCAGATTTCCCAGATTTCGAATGTATCCTTTTTGACCACTTCATCGATCCGATCCATCTGCATCTGTTTTTCATTGATCCCCAGATACCCCATAGCCATGTTGAGGGTAAATTGACGCCTTTTAGCTACTTTGGCATGAGCATAATCCTCGATCTTCACCAGTTTTTCCGGCAGCGTGGTGCGGATGGGTTTGCGGTCACGTACGACGATCTTGAGCAGACGCTTCTGATCGAGTCCGTCCCCGAGGTAGAAGGTTTTTCCGGGGTGCTGGCTGAAGTCCATCACGATCTCAGCCCGTTCCCCGGGAGCGAGCATAAAGTTTTTCAAAGCCACCGGCTCCGGGAGGAGGCTGGAGTCGCTGGCGATCTGATGAAACAGATACCCCCCATCCAGCATCAGGTTGTAGATGCGGGCGTTGGAGCCGTTGAGGATGCGAAACCGCACCTGCTCCGGATCCACTTCGACGTACGGGTCGATCATACCGTTGACCAGACGGGTATCTCCGGTGACACCCATCATTGTGTCGTGCATCCCCTGCTTGTACATGAACTGTCCATCCGCATAAAATCGGCGATCCTGGATCACCAGTGGGATGTCGTTAACTCCATAATGATCAGGGAGCGGGAGGCGTGTGGATGCCGGGTCATCAATGATAAACAACCCGGCCATCCCCATAAAAACCTGCCGACCGGTCTGCCCCTTGGTATGGGGATGGTACCAGCAGGTACTGGCGTGCTGACCGATGGTCATGTCGGCCTGCCACGTTGTCCCTTTGGGGATGGTGCTGTGAGGGCCACCATCGCTGGTACCGGAGACTTTGAGCCCGTGCCAGTGGAGGGTCGTCATCTCATCGAGGTCATTCTGGACATTGATCCGTACTCGGTCGCCGTCGTGAACCCGGATGGTTTCCCCGAGATAGTCGGCATTGACGCCATAGGTGTCGGTGTCGACCCCTTTAAAAAACTGCTTTTCCCCTTCCTGAATCTTGAGGTCAAATATTTTGACTCCGTTTTTCATCCGATACGATGCCAGTCTTGGGATCGGCAATTTCTGGCTGAACGGCTTGACCGAACTCTTCGTCCCGGCTTGACCGAGGAGAGGCACCAGCGCAAATGTCGTCCCTAATTTGAGAAAATTTCTTCGTTTCATGGTTTTCCTTTTGTATGATATCCAGAGAATACCGTCTGTACGTGCATGTTTTGTGCACGACTGAATATCGGTTTTTCACCAAAGAAGTTACGAAAACTCGAAAAACTCGTGATGGAAAATCGAACATTGATACTGGAGGCATGGTATGAATACTTTGGCGGATGAGAGGGTAAAGGACGTGCGGGTCGGAGAGGATACGCTGAGCGTGGATTTGATGGATGGTCGGACGATCATTGTCCCACTAGTGTGGTATCCCCGTCTCGACCATGCCACCCCGGAATAACAACGCAACTGGCAGGTCTGCGGAGGAGGATATGGCATCGAGTGGGAAGCTATCGATGAACATCTGAGCGTCGAAGGGCTCCTGCGAGGAGCACCCACCCCTGTGCCTCGTGGTGAGCGGGCTGCGTGAGTATACCCCTCAATCAATCAGAAAACGCGTAGGTCGGGGTGCCATCACCCCGACATCTGGGAGGATAACCAAAACGGTTGCAAATTTTGGTGTTTTTACAATAGTTCTGTTTTTTGTGTTCTGTTATTATGGAATATCAGGCCAAAAGTGCTATTATACTCTTCAAATAAACAGTTATCTTTATTATGTATTGCTACACATTAAGATGTAAAAGGGAAAAAATGTTTCATAAAATAACTTTACTACTAATTGCTCTACAGATATTATTCATTAGCTGTTATGCTAAAGAACCTACTATACCACCGAAAGACAAACAATTGCTCTCTAAAGATTTGTCTAAAAAAATAGTAATGCCCATTAACATACAAGCCATTGATCAAAATAGCTATTTGCTTTATGAAAATATTACATCTATGAATCGTCTGATACAACAATACAGAGCTAAAAAGACTAATACATTTAAAACTAATTGTGTTGTTAAACATATTAATAGTAATGGAGTATTAAAAAAACTCAACCACTATGGACTGAAAGTCCATAGGTTCTTTCGTGGACTGAAAGTCCACTCTCTACTCTAAAATCATTGTCCCCGTATCCCGATTGGAGGGGGTTCGGTGGTGCTCGAGGTATTCATCCACCATCTCCTGGGTCACATTCCC
>WFSU01000045.1 GCA_015485845.1 Nitratifractor sp.
CCCACGACTACCCAAGATAGCGTAAATTTTGGTACAATTGCACCCATTATTGCCATCCTCAACACGATTCGCTCCGATCTTCCCCTCTACATCACCGGAGGCGACGGCCAAACGATTGCAACATATTTTGACAACGCAACCTATAACGAAACCCTTGTCTTCCAAGGGATGCAAAATGCCATACAAAGGAATAAACCTTGATCCAAAACTATTCACTATTCACTATTCACTATTCACTTGATCTCCGATCACGGAGATCATCATGCTGACCATCGCACTCCCAAAAGGGCGCATTGCCGAGGAGACGCTGGCGATCTTTTCTGAGATCTTCGGTGGAGAGTTTGCCTTCAGCGGACGGGAGCTGATCATGGAGCAGCACGGTTTCCGCTTCCTCAACGTCCGCAACCAGGATGTCCCGACCTACGTCGAGCATGGTGCAGCCGATCTGGGGGTTGTGGGGCTTGATGTGATCACCGAGAAGCGTCTGGAGATCATCGACCTGCTCGATTTGAACATCGGCCGCTGCAAAGTCGCCATCGGTATCCGCAACGAAGAGACCCTCGACTGGAACCGCCCCGACATCAAAATCGCCACCAAAATGGTCAACATCACCCGTGACTACTTCGCCAAGAAAGCAGTCGGTGTGGAAGTAATCAAACTCTACGGTTCGATCGAGCTGGCGCCACTGGTCGGTCTGGCCGATGCGATCGTGGACATCGTCGAGACCGGCAACACCATGCGCGAAAACGGCCTCAAAGTCGCCGAGGACATCATGGACTCCTCCGCCCATCTCATCGCCAATCCCAACAGCTACTATGCGAAGAAAGAGGCGATATTGGATCTTCATGAGAAAATTGCCGGCGTTATCGGCGATTTGTAGGGCTTTTCTTTTTCGTTCCGTATCTCTCGATGTGGAACGCATGCGTATTACCAAAAGGCGGTGTGTTCCTTGTCAGGAGATATGGAACAAGCAGGAACTACATATGAAGAAGCAAGACATATTAAACATTCTGGATTCAGAGTTGGCACCTTATGCCGATAAGCCATATAATGAACTTTTAAAGTACATTGACAAAGAACCTATTACATATGCAAAAGAGATAAACAACAAAAAGCTACAATTCGAAATATCCTTTTTCGAAGACGATGAAGATATCGTTGTAATAGGCGCAGTCGATGGGGGTGGCTGGCGATCATTTTTTCCGATCACGATGACACAGATAGTCAAACCAAAAGGAGAAGCACATGACAATCGATGAAATGAAAATGAAATTTGGCAATACCTTCAAAGTTGACAGCAATGTCAAAGGAGCCGAGGTGATCTATATTGTCGATCCGTACGATCAAACCAAAGATATTACCTGCACCACACCCTGCACGATCACCATCCCCTGGGAGCCGCAACGCCTACGAGCCAACAAAGCAAAACTTTTAGTGCGCAAAGAGGGGTATCGTACACTAACCGTGCCTTTCAAAGCCGGAATCAAAGGGTACATCTCCCAAAGGCTCTCTTTGGCACTGGTCGTGGGGATTGCAGCCGGGGTTATGCTGCTGACATCGTCCGTATCGCTTCAGGCTTTGCTGTTGTTGGGTATTGCGTTTACGTGCATGTATTCGCCCGGCAGCGAAGATCTCTATGTGGAATTGGAGCAGGAAGAGTGATGATAAAATCAGTTGCAAAATACATTCTGTACGAGCTTGTTCCCCCTTTACGTTTTCGCGATAAAAACCTTGCAGGCTGCAAGAAAGCCATGGCAGTTTTTGAGACATTTGTTATGCTGCTGTTTGTCACTCTTATTGCGGTTCATTATTCTTTCCCTTACTTCACCAAAAAATTTACCTATCACCAACTTACGTTCTATGTCAACGATGAAAACGTAACACAAGAGCAGATAAATACTCTAGCACAAAAAGCGTTATCAGGCATCAAAGATGATCCTCTGTATGATGCAGTTGATACGACAATCTATATTGCTAACAATCCATGGCTGTATGCCTTGTTGGTTCCATCAGGTTTCACCAATCTTTGGAAGAGTGCCGCCGGTACGTTCGGAAGCAGCATATTTTTTAAAAAGATAGATTTTACCAAGGTTGTCGCGCAGAATGGCTCGCACTTCGAAAAAGCATACGCCGTTTTGGCGCATGAACTTGTCCATACCTTACAATTTCATCGATATGGTTTTTGGGCGATGATGTTTGGTGAAAACGAGTGGGCGGTCGAAGGCTATGCAACCTATGTGACGCGAAAGTTGTATACTGTATCTCCCAAAAGCATTCTTCATAAAACTTATCTTGAGACGTTTGGTCAGAAACATGTGCCTCCGATCTACATGCTGTTTGCTCTGATGACAGAACATACTCTTAAGAGAATGCACTACACCATCGACGATCTGCATAGCAAAAAAGCGGACTACGATACAGTCTATGAGGATATGATGAAGTACTACAAGATAAAAAAATAGCAACGTTTGAACTGTTTATGAAGCTACCCCGACACAGGCATGTGGTGTACGATACGATCCGGTCGCGGATGGTGCGGTGATGGTGTTGGTTGAAAGTTGGGCAATATGATATAATACCCCCATGAAAACCATCCAAGAGCTCCGATCTTTGCTAGTAGCGACGTTTCCGGAGCAAAAAATTTATTTGTTTGGTTCCCGTGCCAAAGGGTCAGCTTCGGAGTATTCTGATTACGACATTGCCATTGAGAGTGCAACGCCTATCCGCAATAAACTCTCTCATGTAAAAACCCTCATCGAAGATTCAACCATTCCTTACAAAATCGATCTGATTGATCTTTCACAAGCACCCTATCTCGTCAAAACCGTTCGAGAAGAGGGGATCGTATGGCATTAGAGAAAAAACGCCTTGATTTTGCCAAAGCGCTTGCCCGACTTGAGGATGCGCATGCAAAAAGCCTCGCTACGCGCTGCGAAGAGGATTTTTCGTATTACCGGGATTCGACGATTCAGCGGTTTGAATTTACCCTCGAAATCGCATGGAAAACGGTCAAAACTTATCTTCTTGAAGTAGATGGGATTGAATGCCGCTCACCCAAGTCGTGCATCCGGGAGTTTCTGACAGCCGCCCATTTTGATGCGGCGCAGACGCAAACGTTTCTTGAGATGATCGATGATCGCAATCTTGCGACTCATACCTACCATGAAGCGTTAGCTGATGAGATCTTTGCTTCGGTTGGAACCTATCTTGGAGTTTTCCATGCCTTAAGGGATGTATTGGATTCTTGAGCTTTCCAGATGTATAATTCCCCTGTACGATGCTGATGTAGCTCAGCTGGCCAGAGCACCTGATTCGTAATCAGGAGGTCACGGGTTCGACTCCCGTCATCAGCTCCAGTTTTATGACACCTTGCCACTCCTTGGCTTACTTCAAGCGTAGTTTACCTCTCCATCCAAATGCATCCAAAATAAAATCATATGACACAACCATATTTTCTTTTTCATATGATTACCTCCCGGCGATTTTCTGAGCCCCCAAAAAGAGCATCAAGGATAAGGCACTCACCATGATGATCGTCGCCCCGCTGGTGAGATCGTATTGGTAGGAGAGGAAGAGCCCTATGAGGGTGAAAAAGGTCGAGAGGATACCGGAGATGAGCATCATCCCTCCCAGAGAGCTGGAGAGTTTTTCCGAGATGTAGATGGGGATGGTCAGGAGGGCGATGACGAGGATGAGGCCGACGACTTTGATCGCAATCACCACAGTCAGGGCGGACATCACCAGAATCAGCGTGTAGAAAAAGGGGACATTAATGCCGCGCAGGGCGGCGTATTCGCTGTCGTATGAGACAGCCAGGATGTCACGGTATCGCAGGGAGACGATGAGGGCGATTGCGACCACCAGAACAGCCATGTAGTAGATGTCTTCCCGGCTTACCGCGAGGATGGAACCAAAGAGGTAACTCAGCAGATCGACATGGTAGCCCGGTGTGAGGTCGATGAGAATGATCCCGATCGCCATCCCTACTGCCCAGATCAGCCCGATAAACGTATCCATTCGCTCACGCTGATGGAGCGTAATGTACGCCATAAACAGCGCAGCCGCCACGGCAAACAGCGACGCCCCGAAAAAGATCGGAAACCCAAAATAGACCGCCAGCCCGATCCCGCCGTAGGCGGTGTGGGCGATCCCACCGCTGAGGAAGACCATGCGGTTGACCACGACGAGTGAGCCGATGATCCCGCTGGCGATGCTGACCAAAATCCCGGCGTAGATAGCGTTTTGGATAAAATCGTAGGAGAGGGCTTCGATCATTGTGATCCCCCTTTTTGGCTGAGCATTTGGAGCATCTCCACTTCGCAGAAGTGCTCATCGCCTCCATGGAGATGGAGGGTGCTGTCGACATTGTGGAAGGTGAGCGTTTTGTTGATGTATGCCACCTTATTGGCATACCCGAGGGTAACCGAGATGTCGTGACTGACGACGATGACGGTGATGTGTTCGTTGAGCATTTTGAGCAGATCGTAGATTTGTTTCTGCCCCGTGACATCGATGCTGGCCGTGGGCTCATCGAGCAGGAGTATTTTGGGGTGGGCACACAGAGCACGAGCGATCATCACCCGCTGCCGCTGCCCTCCCGAGAGGGAGCCGATCTTGACCTCGGCATACTCTGCCATGCCCACTTGCGCCAGGACGCCCATTGCGCACGCTTTCTCCTCTTTGCGGTACCCAAACAGCGGCCGTTTGTGTCCGACATGCCCCATCATCACCACTTCGATCACTTTGATGGGGAAGTCGGTGTTGATGTTGGTATTTTGGGGGACATAGCCGATCTGAGAGAGCCGGTGTTCGGGCGTGTCGCCGAGGACTTCGATGGTACCGCTTGAGGGGGTTACTATCCCGAGGATGTTTTTGAGGAGGGTGGATTTGCCTCCGCCGTTAGGCCCAATGATTGCGAGGAAATCCCCCGCATCGACCTCGAGATTGATGTCTTCGAGAACGGGCTCTTTTTGGTAAGTGAAATTGAGATGACGAATGGATAGGACTGACATGGATCTCTTTTTCTTGCTATTATAGCCAAAAAGCTTCTACTGGGCGATTGCTTTGGCCAAACCAATGAGGCTTTCGGCCCATTTTGGATTGAGCGGGCTGATGGGTCGGACGGGGACGCCGACCTCTTTGGCGATTTGTTTAGCGACTTTCTGGCTAAATTCGGGTGCCGTAAAGACCGCTGTGACTTTCTCCTCTTTGGCTTCGTTGATCAGGTGGATTACCTGCTTGGGCTTGGGGTTTTTGCCACCCGCTTCGATGGCGATTTGGGTGAGGTTGTACTCAGCGGCGAAATATCCCCACGAGGGATGGAAGACCATAAATTTGGTTCCCTTAGGGGTATGGGCGAGGATCGTTTTGATTGCTTTGTCGGTTTCATCTACGTGTTTCAAAAACGCTTCGTAATTTGTTTTGTAGTACGCGCTGTTTGCCTTGTCTTTGGCAATGAGCGCCTCGTAGATGTTTCGGGCGATGATCTTGACATTGGCAGGAGCAGTCCAGATGTGCTGGTCGAGACCATCGTGATGATGATGCTCCTCCTCGTGCTCGTGCGCTTTATCGGCGTGAGCCTCTTCCTCATGGCGATAGTGCCCTGCGATTGGTGCTTTTTTGATCCCTTTTGAAACATCCACGATAACCATGTTGCTGTTTTGGTTGGCAAACTTGGGCAGCCATGCTTTCTCAAACTCCACCCCGATGGCAAAATAAATATCGGCCTTGGCGATTGCTTTCATCTGCGACGGCTTGGGCTCGTAGGCGTGAGGGGAATTGCCGGGGAGTACCATGACGGTGGCATGCACTTTATCTCCACCGATTGCTTCGACAAATGTTTTTTCAGGCAGCACGCTGACGACGGCATCCACAGTGGCATGGGCTGCGCCGATACCGAGCAGCAGTATCCAAACTATTTTTTTCATTCTGGATCCTTCGGTTGTTTTAAATGCAACCAAGTTGCATTTGTTAAATTATAATGAAGCCGATCTTAAATGCGACTGAGTTGCATAAGTAATTTTGGTTATACTTTTGTCATGAATATCGAAAGCTTACTGAAAAAGAAAAACATCAAAGTGACCACAGCGAGGGTGGCGCTGTTGAAGCTCCTGGAGGCAGCATCCAAGCCGGTGTGCTATGAGGAGATCAAAGGGCGTATCGCCATGGACAAAGCTACCTTTTACCGCAATATGATCACCTTCGAAGAGGCGGGGATACTGAATGCCTTCGAGTCCCACAGCAAAATGCGGTATTTTGAGCTCGGCCACACCCCGCACGCCCACTTCGTCTGCACCGCCTGCAACGGGGTGGAGTGCATCGAAAGCATTGACGTACAGCTGCCAGGCTATGAGATTGGTACGATTGTTATTCACGGTCGATGTCGAAGCTGTGTGGAGGCAGGGGTATAGGGATTGTACGCATCCAATACAACTTCGACTCCCGTCATCAGCTCCATCTTCTCCCTAAAACTATGACAATTTGACATATTTTTAATCTCATGCGCCAAAAATGGATATGCTACAAACGAACAAGGGAAAAACCCTTGACAAAAAAATACATTGTAGGTACAATATAATGCATGAGATCAAATTTGAATGGGATGTCAACAAAGCAGAAACCAATCGAAAAAAGCACGGTGTCTCTTTTGAAGAGGCTCAAACGGTTTTTTACGATGAATTTGCTCTTGAATTCTACGACGATGAACATTCGGAGTGGGAGGACAGATTCCTGATGTTGGGTGCGAGCCAGAGGCTCCGGCTCCTTTTGGTGTGCTAGTGCTACCGTGATGCGACGGGCAGAATACGCATCATTTCAGCGAGGCAGGCGACCAGAAACGAAGCGAAACATTATGCACAAAGGTAAGAAAATGAAAGATGAATATGACCTGAGTACGATGAAATCTCGTCCGAATCCTTACGCAAAACAGCTCAAAAAGCAGGTGACGATGCGATTGGAGGAGGAGGTGATCGATTATTTCAAGTCGATGTCGGAGCGTGCGGGTATCCCGTATCAGAGTTTGATCAATCTCTATCTCAAAGATTGCGTTCGATCCCGGCGGCAGTTGACAATGGCGTGGGAGTAAAAACTTGTGATACATCCATCCATATCTTTGCCATCGGAGGACACTATGGCGACACCTGATTCCCCCCTCGATCTCTACGCCAAAGTCGAAGACCTCCTCGGAGTCAAAGAGGCCGCACCTGATCTGTATGCTCACTATCTGCTAGCGCTTCAAGGCATTGCGTTTGATTCGCTTCTGGATGTGGGATGCGGGAGCGGAGATTTTATCGTAGGTATCCAGCAGGCCTTTCCGGGGGCGACGTTTCGCGGGATCGATCTGAGCGGTGAGATGATCACCCGTGCCAGGGAGCAGGGAGTTGAAGCTGAACAGGTCGATCTATGTGATGATCCGGGGCAATATGATGTGATCACGGCGGTGTTTGATATGCTCAATTATTTGGATGGTGACGCATTGCAGCGTTTCGGCCGGTGTGTGCGGGAGCATCTGAATGATGGCGGAGTGTTCCTGTGCGACACCAATACGCTGTATGGATTTGAGAACGTGGCGGTGGGGAGTTTCATTGCCGAAGACGCGGAGCGGTTTGTGACGATTGACAGCGATTTTGAGGCGGGGGAGTACCGATCGGTTTTTAATCTTTTTGAGCGGGAGGATGTGATGTGGCACCGCTCTATCGGAGAGATCAGGCAGTTTTACCATTCACCCGAGACATTGCAGGCGGCGTTGGGGATGGAGCTCGTGGAGCAGGTGCCGGTCTATCTGTATGATGAGGATGAGGCGGATAAGGTGTTTTGGGTGTTTCGCAAAAACAAAATAGAACTAACCACAAAAAACACTTGAAAATACCACAAATATGTGGTATAATACAAACTATAACGCCCAAGGCAGTACGCTCACCAGGAAATGCAGGTGAAGCCGAGCCCTTGGGCTTTTTGGATTTTGACTATGAAAACAGCTATTCTTGTTGATGGTGATTTCTATTTGAGACGTCATGCCATCTTTTTCGGTCATGGCAACCATGATGATCCCAAAAAAATTGCTTCTGACCTTATGGCACATTGTATGCGCCATATTGATAGAAACAAAGATCAGCTTTACAGAATTTTCTTTTATGATTGTCCTCCCCTTTCCAAAAAAGTCCATCACCCTTTAACTGGCAAAGCGATAGATTTGTCCAAAAGTGACTTGTACCAGTTTCGATCACAATTACATAAAGAGCTTGTCAAGAAACCAAGTATGGCCTTACGACTTGGGTATTTAGATGAGAAAAACGCTCAATGGAAAATACGTGACAACAAACTGAACAAAAAGGTCATTTCTGGAGAAATCGATCCTGCGACTTTGCAAGAGAATGACTTCATCTATTATGCTAAACAAAAAGGTGTAGACATGAAGATTGGGCTTGATATCGCAACCCTTACACACAAAAAACTGGTTGATCGTATTGTTTTGATTGCCGGAGACAGTGATTTTGTACCGGCATCAAAACTTGCAAGACGTGAAGGGATACATTTTGTCCTGGATGCGATGAACCATCCTATACGGGAAGATTTGCAAGAGCACATAGATTGGTTGCATACAACACTCCCCAAAAGAGCTAAGACCCCATGAAATACCTCCGAGGCAACAAAAAGCGCTATTTTTCGCTGGCAATCATTGCGATGTATTCGACGTGGCAGAAGCTGGCGCGTCTGGATAGCAATTATCAGTACCATATGCTGGCGTATCGACAACCGGAGCACAAGACTTCTCCTCCAACTCTACTCTTCCATAGTTGACTTTCGTAAAATCATTTTGCATAATCGTGTTGCGATTTTGGTGTACAATTGTATATCCTGCGCGAAAAAGACACGTTTGCATTTCATCCCCTGATTGACAATCGGGTATACTGTTATCACACATTACAAGGAGACAATCATGCATATCGAACCGGGCGTCGTTGTGGGCGCAAAAATGTTTCTCGGGTACGCCACAGGAGCGGGCGTCATAGGTGCCGGCCTCAAGTTGGCGTATGACAATATCAAAGAAAACGGGCTCATCTCTTTTACGATTAAAGCCCTCATCAGTACCGCCGTGGTCTTTTCGTGTTTCGAGGTGCTGCCTCATTATCCGGTGGGGGTGAGCGAGGTGCATTTGATCCTTGGGACGACGCTTTTCTTGCTCTTTGGGATCGCTCCGGCGATGATCGGATTGCTGGGGGGATTGCTGGTGCAGGGGGTCTTCTTCGCACCGTTTGACTTGCCGCAGTTTGGGCTCAACATCACCACATTGCTGGCCAGCATGCTGATCCTCTATGGCGTACGCAAGCGGATCATTCCTGAGGGGGTAGCGTACAAGGATTTGACGTACACTCAACTGCTCAAACTCTCTGTCGTTTGGGAAGGGGCGATCGTAAGCTGGGTGATGTTTTGGGCGTTTTACGGTCAAGGGTTTGGCGCAGAAAACATCCGAAATGTCCTCGCATTTGGTGGATCGTACATGTTGGTCGTGATCCTCGAGCCGGTGATTGATATGGCCGTTCTGGCTGCGGTCAAAGCATGGGACAAAGGACGATGCTCCATCCTCTTTGACAAGCGCCTCAACCTCTGCGACATCAAAGTCTCATGAAGCGATACCGCCACTATAAGCGTGGCACAGCGATCGTGCTGGCTGCGTTTGGATCGGTGATCGAGCAGGAGATGTACCGTGCGCTGGTGCGGGATGTGAAGAAACGTTTTGCTGAAGCAGATGTGTTTCTCTCGTTTTCCTCTCGGATGGTACTCAAGGCGCTCAATAAGGAGCAGATTGAGTACCAAAACCTCCCGCAGGTGCTGGCCGATGTCGATCTGATGGGCTACAAGCGGATTGTGGTCGCTTCGATCAACCTGTTTCCAACCGATGAGCACGAGGTGCTACTGAAGATCGTCGAGGGGTTCAACACCTTCTCGATGGCCAACATCCGCGCGACCCGCGCGATCCTTCACAAAACCAAGGAGACCTCCCTGGCACTCAAAGGGCTCAACGATGCCATCACCCAGCCTGATCAGGCCAACCTTTACATCATCCACGGTGTCCCGGTACTCGATCGTGCTGGATTGGCTTCGGTGAGCTATGCTGAGGGACTGTTGGAGCGACTCGGTGAGCAAAACTACACCTGCTCTCTCGAAGGAGCCTACCCGTGGTATGCGGTCAAGGAGAGCCTTATTGTCAGGATGAAACAAGAGGGCGTGCGCAAAGTGCAGGTCGTCCCGATGCTCCTCGTCAGTGGCAACCACTACCGCAAAGATATGGTTGAGATCACCGAAGAGCTCTCGGAGCATTTTGAGGCGAGGATCGTTCCGAGCCAGAGTGCTTCGGAGCGGTTTAATTTGATCGAACTGGAGAGTATCCGGGAGATTGTTTTTGGGAACATCGCTGATGAGATGGCGAAGATGGGGTGCGATTGAAGTAGGAATTTTTGTAGGGTTGGCTTCAGCCGACCAAATGAAGCTTAATCGCTGGAAAATTTTGATAATTGTATTGCAATCTTGGTGTGCAATTGCACACCCTACGCGATAGAAATAGAGAAATAGTTACAGGGGATGCGGCTTCAGCCGCATTGATGGGACTGAAGTCCCAGCCCCGAACTTTACAAAGGAACAGTGTGGCATACACCCAACAACTCATCATGGTCTCTCTTGGCCCCGGTGATCCCGAACTCATCACCCTCAAGGCTCTCAAAGCCCTCAAAGATAGCGATGCAATCGGCGTACCCACCAAGAGCAGCGATAGGAGTTTTGATCGGTCATTGACGTATCGGATCGTACGGAGTCTGATGGAGAGCGAAGGGTTTGAGCGGCCGATATTTCCCGTCTATACGCCGATGCGATTTCGCGAGGAGGATTGGCAAGCACAAGTCGAAACACTCTATGGGGCGATGGAGGAGCACGGGAGAGTGTGTTTTGTTACTTTGGGGGATAGTGGGATCTATAGTACGGTGTATTATCTCCTCGATCGGATTGCCAAGCAACGCCCCGAACTGTACGAGACGTGCGATGTGATCCCGGGTGTTACATCGTTTTCGCAAGCATCCGCTCTTGCCAAGAGACCGCTCTGTGTCGGAGAGAGTCAGCTGCGGATCGTACCGCTGCTGGACAAAGAGGTGCCCACGACGACGGTCTATATGCGCCCCAAGATCGGGATGGATATCGATGCGATCCCCGAGGAGGGGGCGATGGTGACGTTTGAGGATTTGGGATTTTCGGGTGAGAAGATCACCAAGGGCAAGATCCAAACCGTGCGGCGTTATATGACGTTGTTGATCGATTTTTTCAAGAAGGATCCTCATGCGGTCTGAACCGTCTGTACCGTTTGAGTTGCAAGAGCCCCCGGTGGCTATCGGGGCAGATATCTCGGTGCGATCGTTTGAGGCGATACGCAAGGAGCTTGAGCGTAAGCATCCGGCAATTGCGAAGTTTTCGGCTGATGAGCAGGCGGTGATCGAGCGGTTGATTCACACAACAAGCTGTTTTGAGGCGGTGCTGGAGAATATTCATTTTACCCCCGATGCGGTAGGGCGGATTCGAGGACTGCTCCAAAAGGGTGCGCGGATCATCCTCGATGTCAATATGATCCGGGTGGGGTTGAGTAGCTTCTATCTCGAGACGTATGGCAATGAGGCGGTGTGCTATGTCAATGAGCCCTTTGCGTTTGAGTCGGCCAAAGAGCACGGTACGACACGCAGCTACGCAGCGGTAGTCGAGGCGATCCGCCACCACCGGGATGAGCCGATGATCCTCGCATGCGGCAATGCCCCGACGTTTATCTATGCAGCGATCAATACGCTGCTTTCTGAGGGGGTGGATCTAAGCAAAGTAGCGCTGCTGCTGTTTCCGGTAGGATTTGTCAATGTTGTCGAGTCCAAGGCGTATGGTCGGAAGTTCGCCGAAGCCTTCGATGTGCCCTCGATCATCATGGAGGGGCGGTTTGGCGGTTCGCCTCAGGTGGTCGCCACGCTGCATGCGATCTACAAAACGATTCACGATTATGATGGGGAGACGCGGTATAATGGAAAGTAGAAACTTTATGGACAGTGAAGTTGTAGGGTGTTGTGCCCTCACAACACCAAAAATCTCGCACAACAAGGCAAGCTCAAGCAAGCCGATAAATGTGTCCAATGATTTTTCGAAATGTTTTTGCATTATCGTGCCAATTGGTGTTGTCAGGGGACAACACCCTACGCAATGAGATGTGTCAAGCAGGAGTGAGGATGCAAAGGAGAAGCAACAATGAAAACGGATAATGTTGCCAAACCAAAACAAAACCTCATGGGAAGCGAAGTGGTCGAGGGTTACGCCTGCAAACCCAAAAAGCTCGATCCAAACAAGCCCATCATGTATTACCACGCCATCGTCTATATCTGCTCCGACGAACGGTGCGCCAAAGCTGGCGGAGAAGAGAAAGCGGCGTGGCTGAGGGGGGTGGTCAAGGATATGGGGCTACATACCGGTACGCAGCGGATCAAGGTCAGTCGAAGTCTCTGTCAAGGGGCATGCCGTTTTCGTCAGGTGGCACAGATCAATGCCCCCGCTCCCAATGATAAGCTTTGGCTCAAGCACACCCATACATTTGATCGAGAGACGTGGGTGGAGATCCTGCGTGCGATTCGGGACAACAAGGCGATCACCGAAAATCGGATTGAGATGCGGGTATATGAGGAGCAGGGGCTTTAGCCCCGTCAAGACGATGCGATATACCATAAGGAGTAGGGGCTTTAGCCCCGTTAAAATGGTACAATTGAATAGGGCGATATTGTACGGGACTGAAGTCCCGCCTCCTAATGAGATAAAATATGGCGCAACAAGGTGCATCCCATGAACACGCTTCGTCGAGGCTACACCACCGGGGTGAGTGCTGCGCTGGCGTTTGGGCGAGCCCTGGAGGCGTGGTGTGTTTCTCGGGAGTGTGCTCAGACGTATACTGAGAAGATGGATAACGACGATCTTGATGTCACCAAAGGGTGTATGATCGTGGCTACGGTGAGCGATCGCTTGGAGGATGTGGTACGCAACCCACGTAAGCATAGCCCCTATACGATCGGGAGACTTCGCCTCTATGCCGGGGAGGGGGTCGGCGTCGTCACCCGTGCCGGACTCAAACCTCCGGTGGGGTATCCGGCGATCAATCCGCGACCATTGGAAGCGATCAAGGCACAATATGCCCGGTTTGCCGATCGGATCGATCGTGAGCTTTACGCGACAATTGGTATCAAAGATGGCGAAGCCATCGCCCGACAGACGGCCAATGCCAAGGTTGGCGTGCTGGGAGGGCTCTCGATCCTGGGGACGACCGGATGGGTCAAGCCCGTCTCACATGAAGCGTATCTAGATTCGATCCGTGCAGAAGTAGCCGTAATCGCGGCAGCTGGGATCGATACGGTAGTTTTGACATTGGGGAATGCATCGTTGGCGTATGCCAAGGCGCATTATGAAGCGGTGCAGATCGTGGAAGTGGGCAACTTCGTGTATGATGCGCTTGGGATTGTGGCGCAGAGTGGCGTGAAGGAGGCGGTGTTTGCCTGCGGGATCGGCAAAGGGGTCAAGGTGATGCAAGGGCACCGCAACACCCACAACCGCTTTGGCTCGATCGACTTTGCGGTATTATGCGAACAGATCGAGAAGAGGTGGGAGATACGCATTGACCCCTCAGAATTCCGCACCGTCAAAGGGCTTCTTGTTGAGTTGGGTGAGCGTGACGAGGCCTTTTATCAATGGGTTCAGGCGCAGGTGGCTGAGGTGATGCGGGAATGGTTTCCCGACCTTGAGATAACAACACACATCATGAGGTAAAAGATGGTTACAATAGCAGGCAACGGAATGGGAGGCTACACCTTTGAGGGGGTGCGGGTTGATACAGAGATGTTTGATGTGATCGTATGTGATCGCAATTTTACCGAGGAGGGGGAGCGTATCCTCAAATTGGGATACAGAGAGGCTAAAGCCTACATTTTGGAGCACCATGCTGATCAAAATATCCTCTATGTTGTCACCGGCTCACCCCTTTTTTATTCAGCAGCTCCCTTGATTGCTCGGGCATTGCCGGAGGGGGCGGTACGGTTCGTGGACAACACGTCATCGCTGAGTTACCTCCTTGCCCGTTTGCATATTGCCCAGAATCAAGTGGGGGTGTTTTCGCTGCATGGCCGCAGCCGGATCGATCTGGAGGTGATGCTGGCGCAGGAGTACACCTTTATCCTGTGCGATGCCAAGACTCCTGCACGTCTTGCCGAGGCGATGCGCTATCTGCCCGAGGGTGCCGTGGAGATCACCATTGGTTACAAATTGGGGTATGAAGATGAGGTCATCGAAAGGGTAGAACTGGATCGGATTGGAAAGCACTTTGATCTCACTTGGCCCTATGTCTTGCTCCTGTGGCGGACATTTATACCCCGTACACCCATCTCAGAAGATGCCGATCTAGCGACAGAGCGAGGGATGATCACCAAGCGCCACAAGCGTCATTTTGCGCTCAACAGCCTCGATTTGTTTCCTAACCAGATCGTTTGGGATATAGGAGCCGGGAGCGGAAGTTGTGCGATCGATGCGCATAAACGCTATCGGGTCAAGACTGTGCTGTTTGAGAAGCAACCCCAGCGGTGCGAGTACATCCGCCAAAATCTCCGGGAGCATTACGTGATCGATACGGTGCTATACGAAGGGGAGGCGGAGAGGCTGTTTGAATCCGAGCCCACCACCCCCGATCGGATCTGCGTCGGCGGGGGTGGATCGGCGGTGATTGCCCGTTTGCCCTATCTGCATGAGCGACTGGCCGATGGGGGGATCATGCTGATTCACGCTATTACGCTCTCCAATCTTTCGCAGATGGTGCAGGTACTCGATGAAGCCGGGATCGCATATGAGGTACTTTCGTTTTCGCTGACCACGTACAAAGGATCACTCAAGCTTGTCGAGCCGGAGAGGCAGCTGTTTCAGATCCGGGTGGCGAAAGGTGCGTGAATGTATCAAAAAGGATCAAAATGAAAGAGTTTGATAAGTGGAATGAAGTCAAAAAAGAGACCGACACAAATCGTTTTAGAGTCGGCATCAAACCAAGAGAGATTTTTTGGGTCAAGATCGGTGTCAATGTCGGAGACGAAGAGTACGGCAAGGGGAGAGAGTTTGTCCGACCGGTCATCGTGATAAGACAACTCACGAAGGATCTCTTTGTTGGTGTTCCAACCACGACCGCACAGAAAGAAAACAATGACTACTTTCAAAATATTTTTTATACGGATAAACAAGGAAGAGAGATAAGCAGTTTTGCTATGATATTGCAACAAAGGGTATTTAGCAAGAAACGGGTGCTGTATAAAATCGGAACAGTCAAGAAAGAAGAGTTTACTTTGATCGTCGAAAAGCTGAAAAGATTAATTGACCCCACTTAAGAGAAGTGGGTCTGCCCGTAGGCGAATTGTAAGGGCATTATAGCTTAAATCGATGAAAATATCAAGTAAATTCTATACCACACGATCGAAAGGAAACCCATGATCACATTCATAGGAGCAGGCCCCGGCGATCCGGAGCTGATGACCATCAAGGGGCAGCGGGTGCTCGCCGAGGCGGACGTGGTGCTCTATACCGGGTCGCTGGTGCCAAGAGAAGTGCTCACATGGTGCCGGGAGGATGCGCTGATCGTGGACTCGCAGGGGATGAAGTATCCGGAGATTTTTGCGTTTTTTAGAGAGCACGGAGATAAGCGTTTGGCGCGGGTGCATACGGGCGATCCATCGATCTACTCGACGATTGCCAGGCAGATCGCATTTCTTCAGGAGGAGGGGATACCTTACACGGTGATTCCGGGGATCACGGCGGCCTTTGGGGCGGCGGCGTCGCTGGGGATCGAGTATACCCTGCCGGGAGTCTCGCAGACGCTGATCCTCAGTCGCATCGAGGGACGCACCCCCAATCCTGAGCCCCTATCCAATATCTTGGCGTGTCGGCACTCCTCGCTGGTCTTTTATCTCTCGATCGGATTGCTAAAAACATTACGAACACAAGCCCTTGAAATGGGCTACGCGCCCGATACCCCCTGCTGGGTGGTCGAAAAGGCCACATGGGAGGCCGAAGCGATCTACAAGGGGACACTGGAGACCATCGAGGGACAAACAGCACACATCAAGGGGGTGGCGCTTATACTCCTTGGGGATTTTCTTCATCAGGAAGAGAGGGAAGAGTCGCACCTTTACACACAACCGCTTCTCAAGGAGCATACCTCATGAAGATAGCGATTTTGACGATCAATCAGCCCAGCTTCGCTTCAGCGGAGCGCCTCGTACCTGTTTTATACGAGCATACGGTTACGGTCTATGGCAAGGCGGGGCTGGAACACACGATGGATGACTTGCAGGTCTATGACACGCTTGATGATATTCTCCCTGATGCATGGCAACAATACGATGCGATCATCGCCATACTTGCCATGGGAGCCGTGGTGCGCAAGATCGCTCCATTGCTCCAAAGCAAAGCGACCGATCCGGCGGTGTTGGTGATGAATCTGGCGCTTGATCGCATCGTCCCGCTGCTGAGTGGTCATCTGGGTGGAGCTAATGCATTGGCACAGACGATTGCTTCACGATTGCCGGGATGTCTGAACTTCCTCTCGACCGCTACCGATCAGACTGGGACGTTGGCATTTGATATGTTGGCCAAAGAGCGGGGATGGGGGATCGAGAATCTCTCAGCATTGGCACGGATCTCCAATCGTCTCATCAATCAGCAGACGGTACAGGTGGCGACGCTCCCTGGAGTCTTTGAAAGTATTGAAAATCGCGATAATTTAGTGCGAGTCGATTGGGAAGAGATCGATGAAAACACCGTCGTCATCGCCCCTCATGTTCACAGTGGAGCTCTCACACTGCGTCCGCCGGTGTATCTCGGGATCGGGTGCAATCGGGGGACGACGGAGGCGGAAATCTCGGAGGCGTTTGAGATGTTTTTGTCTCGGCATAGATTGCAACAGGATCAGATCGCCTCGATCGCCTCATTTGAGGCCAAGCGGGACGAGGAGGGGCTGTTGGCGTTTGCTAAGGCGTATGGTTTGCCGATTGCCTTTTATGACCCCGAAGCGATCAACGCGCTTGAGGGGGAGTTCAGTCCCTCAGCTTCGACCCGCTTTTTTGGGATCAAAGGAGTGGCAGAGCCCAGCGCGATCCTCGCCTCAACCTACCGAGAACTTCTTTTTCCCAAAGAGGTTTATCTTAACAAAATCACCATAGCAGGAGCACTCTAAATGGCTACACTTTATATCCTAAGCACCGGTGCCGGTGGCACCGACTACCTCACCACCGAAGCTAAACGGGCTCTTGAAGCCTCGGATGTCGTCGTCAGCTACGCCAAATACGCCAAAGAACTGCGCGAACTCATCGGGGATAAGGAGCTCTATACCTCCGGGATGACCAAAGAGATCGAGCGATGCCAGCAGGCGATTGACTTCGCCGTGGAGGGGCGCACCACCTGCATCATCTCCAACGGGGATGTCAATGTTTATGGTATGGCGACGCTGATCGTGGAGCTGATCGATGCGCAGGATCTGTGGGACAAAGTAACGATCGAATCGGTCGCAGGGGTTACGTCGTTTCTCGCGATGGCGAGCCGGGTAGGGGCACCGGTGAGTCAGGATTTTGCGATCATTTCCCTCTCGGATCGCCTGACCGATATTGACCTGATCGATCGACGGGTGCGCTTGGCACTTGAGGGGGATTTCATCCTCGGTATCTACAACCCCAAGTCCAAAAAGCGGATCCAACCCTATCTCAATTTCCTCTCCCGCCTCGAAGAACATCCCGAGCGGATCGCCATCATCGCCTCCAACGTCGGCCGCCCAAAAGAGCACATCACTGTCACCACCACCACCGACCTGATCGCGCAGGGGATCGACCATCCCGATGTGACGATGTCGACCTTGATCTATGTGGGCAATTCTACGACCCGGCTGACACGCAATGGCATGGTGTTGACTCCGAGGGGGTATTTGGATAAGTATGAGCTATCAGGGGAAGAGAGGAGTTAGGAATGAGGAGTGAGGAATTGTGGTATGCGTTGCTTTGCAACGCTTTTATCGTAGAAGGGGCTGGGACTTCAGTCCCACCAAACACGACTGAAGTTGTGCCCCCAATAACAAAAACATTGCGAAACAAGAGGTTCGTAATGGCGTATCCGCGAATATCCCATTTTTCATTTTTCATTTTTCATTTTTCATACTACATCAACTCCTCACTCCTCATTCCTCACTCCTCACTACCCCAAAGGGGTACACCGTGTTAGCCCTCACCATCTCCGCCCCTGCTTCCAATCAGGGCAAAACGCTTCTGACCACCGCATTATTATGGCACTTCCGCGATTCGGTACGTCCGTTCAAGATCGGGCCGGATTTTATCGATCCGCAGTTTCATGAGCGGGTGTGTGGTGTGCCGTCGGTCAACCTCGACAGCTGGATCATGACACCGGAGCAGGTGCGGTGGATGTTTGCCCGTTACGCCGATCGAGATGTGGCGATTATCGAGGGGGTGATGGGGTATTATGACGGGGAGGATCGTGGGTGCAGTGCCTATTCGGTGAGTCGGTTGCTCGGGGTTCCGACGGTGCTGGTGTTGGATGGGAGTGGGAGCTATATCACTCTCTCTGCCGTACTCAAAGGGCTGCGAGAATACCGGGAAGACAGTACGATACGTGTGGTGGTGCTCAATCGCCTCTCATCTGCGTCTCATTATGCTCTGATTCGCCGACAGATCGAGGCCGATCATCCCGATATCCGTGTGCTGGGCTGGATACGCAAAGATTTACCCTCCCTAAGCAGCACGCATCTGGGGCTTGATCTTGAGGATTTGGGACAGATCGAAGCGGTGGCCAAGGAGGTATTGGAACACATAGACATAGAGGGTCTAACGTCATTGGCCGTATCCAAGCCGGTCTTTGAGGGAGCGTATCCGTTTCCCGTGATCCCAAAAATTTCCAAGACGCTCGGGATAGTATATGATCGTAATTTTTCGTTTCTCTATCACGACAATGCCCGTTTTTTAGAGGAGGTATTTGATCGGGTGATCTACATCGATGCGACGGCCAATGAGCCGATCTCTCCTGAGTGTGATGCGGTGTACCTGCCCGGTGGGTATGTCGAGACCGAGGAGGCGTATGGGCGGATCGCAGATTCTATGAAATTCAAAGAGAGCCTCCTTGCCCATGCCACTTCACGTCCGGTGTATGCTGAGTGTGCCGGGCTGCTTTATCTGAGTCAACGGGTGGGCGATCGTGTGATGAGCGGGGTGTTGCCGATTGAATTTACCCTTCAGGGGCGTTTTTGCCGGTTGGGGTATTATACCAACGAAGCAGGCGTGCGAGGGCATGCGTTCCACTACACGTGCCCGACACCTCAGGCGCTGGAGCAGGGGCACGATGTGCTGCGCAAGCGCCCGGGTGGTGATGGAGAGCCCGGTACATGGGAGCAGGGGCGTGTGCAGGGGACGTATCTGCATACGATGTTTCGGGCGTACCCGGAGGTGATTGAGGGATTAATAGTGAAAAGTGAATAGTGAATAGTTTTGGTAGGCGTTGCTTTTGCAACGCTTTTATTCGGGGATGCGACTTTAGTCGCATAAGAAGCTAAAATGGCTGGAGTTCCAGCGACTGAAGTCGCTGCCTCAAAGTGCAGGAATGTATTTAGAAAAGGAGACAACAATGCGACGCTTTGACCCGACCGATGCCCAGACCCTCATGGCGATCCTCAAAGCCCGTCGGGATGTGCGGGGCAACCACTTCACCAGAGAACCTGTGAGTGATGAGGAGATCGATACGATTCTCGAAGCTGGACTCTACGCCCCATCGGTGGGTCATTCTCAGCCGTGGAAATTTGTCGTCATCCGAGATCGGCAGATCCAAGAGAGGGTGTATGATGAGTTTGCTCAAACGCACGCCAAGAGCAAAAAGAAGTTCAAGCACCGCTCCCTCTATGCCCAACTCAAACTCGAAGCGCTCCGAGAGACGACGGTGCACATCGCAGTCTTTTATCACCATCAGGGGGGCGCGATCCTCGGCCAAACTTCTCAGGAGGATGCCGGGCGGTACAGTGTCGCTGCGGCGATTGAGAATATGTGGCTCATGGCACGGGCGATGAACATCGGGATCGGATGGGTGAGCATCGTCCGGCCGGGCAAGATCCGCAAAATTATCGGATTGGGCAAAGCATATCAGTTGGTAGGGTATCTCTGTGTTGGCAAAGTCACCACTTTCCTTGAGAATCCAGAACTCGAGTCGCTGGGATGGCAGGAGCGTAAGCCTACGGCTGAGACGGTTCTAAGACTGAATGAGGGGACGATACGAGGCGGGATGGAGCACATCGGTATCATCCGGGGGAGCCATGCATTTCTGGAGCCTTTGCAGGGCAAGCGGGCGACGTTTATGCTCTCCCTTTCAAACACCGCTACCGCTCAAATTGAAGGGATCACCCAAGCGGGACTCCCCGGTCTCATGCATCTAACCCCGACACTGGATGCCGAGTTTCTCTCCCGGGGCAAGCTCAAAAGCCTCAAAAAACTCCCAAAAACCCACTCCGGTATCCCCACCCCGGCACTCATCACCCGTTCGATCGAGATGCTTCATCCCTTTGGCCGGATCGAAGCGCTGGATCTGGGGCTGGAGATGTCGCCGCAGTTCAAAGGGCGCTTGCACTCCTTTGGCATCCCTCCCAGCGGCTCGATCGCCACAGGAGCCGGGATCGATGCACACAAGGTGTTTGAGCAGGGGGTGGCATTTGGGCGACGTTACACCCCCAAAGACCCTTACGTGATCCTCGCAGAGTCTGTTCCTTCAGGCACCACCACCGCAACTGCCACGGCATTGGCGCTGGGCTATCCGGCACGCGATCTGTTCTCCTCCAGCTTCCGCCACGTCCCCGACTCGATCCGAGAGCAGACGATCGATGCGGCGCTGGCACGGATCGAGGGGCTGAGTGATCCGCTTGATATCCTCTCTGAGGTGAGCGACAATATGCTCATCTTCAATGCCGGATTTATCCTCGGTGTAAACGGCCGCTTCCCTATCCTGCTGGCCGGGGGTACCCAGATGGCTGCGGTGCTGCTTGTGGCCAACACCTTGATAAGAGCATCGCAAAGCGATACCTACCAACACTCCTCATTCCTCATTCCTCATTCCTCACTAAACAACGTTGCTTTGGCTACGACCAAATGGGTCGCGCATGATTCTCACTCCGATATTGCGGCACTTCTGGATATGCTTGATTTCTCGATCGATGCGTACTATGCCGACTTTGACTTCTCGTTGGCGCACCAACCCGCCTTGAAACGCTACGATGAAGGGGAGGCCAAAGAGGGGGTGGGTGCCGGTGGAGCGCTGGTGTATGGGCTGCTCAATGGATTGACCCCGGCGGAGATCACACGGCAGGTGGAGGGGTATGTCGGGTGAGGTAGAGTTCCGTAATTTTTTTACGGATATATAGAAATATATGTTATAATACTGAAAGATGCAAAAATAGTACAAGGAATAACAATGCTATCTAAATTTCAAATAGAAAATTTCAAAAATTTTGAAGAGAAACTTGAGTTGGATCTTACCGAAACAAAACATTATAAATTTAATGAAAATTGTATTGTAAATGGTATTGCAAATAAGGCTCTTATCTATGGACATAATGGAAGCGGCAAATCCAATCTTGGATATGCAATATTTGATTTGATTAGCCATTTGACAACAAAAAGTATTGATCGGGAACGATATGCAAATTATCTGAATGCACAGTCGAAAAAAGAAGTCGCTACTTTTTATTATGAATTTATTTTTGGAGAAAGTACTCTTGCATACACATATACAAAGACGAACATGATGGAGCTTGTTTCGGAAAAAGTTGAAATAGATGGTCATGTATATGCTCACATAGATCGGAATGTCAGTACTGCAATCGAGATTAACGCATCAGGAGCTGAAACATTAAAAAGAGACATGGAAGACTCTAAAATTTCAATTGTATCTTATATCGCAAATAATGCTATTCTTGACAAGAGCGATTTGGCAAATCAAACCTTTTATGCTTTTTTGAATTTTGTAGAAAATATGCTTTTCTTTCGTTCATTAGATGATGGAAATACCTATATGGGGCACATGAAAGGGGCAAGTGTTATCGATGAAGATATTATCCAGCATGGTAATGTAAAAGAGTTTGAAACCTTTTTAAATTCGATGGGAATTGCCTGCCAATTGGATGTTGAAAAATTGGGAAATTCATCTAGTATTGTTTTTGTAATGGGGAATAAAAAAATACCGTTTTTTGAAATTGCTTCAAGTGGGACTCGTTCATTGGCGTTATTGTACTTTTGGTATCAGCGTATGGAGAAATCCGGCATTAAATTTGTTTTTATTGATGAATTTGATGCTTTTTATCATTATGAATTATCTAAAAATATTGTTGCCGTACTCAAGAAACTTGACATCCAAGTTTTATTGACGACGCACAACACATCATTGATCACTAATGAACTACTACGTCCAGATTGTTATTTTTTGATTGGAAATAATAAAATAAAAGCGTTGTCAGCATTGACCTCAAAAGAGCTAAGGGAAGCTCATAATATTGAAAAAATGTACAAAGCGAATTCGTTTGCAATCTAAGAAAAGTATTATATTGATGGTCTTTGAAGGTGTTCGTACTGAGCCTCAGATTGTTGATAATTTAAAAAGATTTTTTTTGCAGGAAAATACCGATGAAATCGTGTATGCTTTGTATGGGAATGTTGTGTATGATATTTATCTCAAGCTCAAAGAAGGGGAAACATCTCTAGATATAGTTCCCATTCTGAAAGAGATGCCTGGAAATCAAAATGCATTGGTGCATGTGTCACGTGATGAAGTGTCACAAGTGTATCTTTTCTTTGATTTGGACGCACATTCTCATGTGGCTGACATGGATCAACTCGAAGAGATGTTGACTTATTTTGATGACGAAACAGATCAGGGTAAACTTTTTATTAGTTATCCCATGGTTGAGGCGTTGAAGCATTTATCCAAAGAAGTTGATTTCTCACAAACAAGAGCTTCTATAGTGAGGGGTTCATCGTATAAAAGTCTTGTGGAAACCGAAGCGGATTCAGTTTATAAACATATCCGAAATTATGATCGAAATCTTTGGGAAGAAGTCATTGAGCAACATGGTTGTAAACTAGGATATCTAATGGAAAGGCAATGGAGTTTCCCCTCACAATATTTTTCACAGAAAAGCATCTTTTTACAACAAAAGAATCAACATATCCTTCCGAATCAGGAAGTTGCAGTTTTAGGGTCTTTCCCCGTATTCTTAATGGATTATTACGGGTATGAATATTTCAAGAAGCAAGAGGCATAAATACTATGAAAACCCTCTACTACGGCGGACAAAAATCGGGCAAGAGCTCTCTGGCGGAAGCCAAAGCACTTGAGCTGGCAGCAGGAGACAAGCCGGTCTATATCGCAACGTATGACGCCAGCTATGGGGACGTTGAGATGGCGGATCGGATCGCACGGCACCGGGCGGAGCGGGGAGAGCGGTTTGTCAGTGTTGAGGAGCCCAGAGACCTGATCGGGCAGATTGCTCCGGGAGGGACGTATCTGATCGACTGTATGAGTATGTGGTTGCTCAATACACTGGAGTGGGACGAGGAGCGGGTGCTGTCGCAGATCGAGGCGCTTGGGGCGGTGGATGCGCACATGGTCTTCGTCCTCAATGATGTCGGATCGGGGGTGATCCCCACTGAACGCCTCAGTCGAACCTATGTTGACCGTAGTGGTATCGTGGGGCAGGCGCTTGCACGGGTGTGCGACGAGGTGTATGAGGTGAAACTGGGGCTCACTTTGCGACTGAAATAGCAATTATGGTACAATAGCTTTATGAGACATACACCGGAAACACTTACTCAATCTTTACGCGCACTTCTCCCCAAACTTCGTCAGGAATTTGGCATTGAACAGATTGCACTTTTTGGCAGTGGAGCACGCGGGACGATGAGCGGGGAGAGTGACATTGATATTGTTGTATTGCGTATGCATCGCAAAAACGCCTTGTTGCTGGCTCGGGCGAAACGTTTTTTGTCTGAGAAACTCAAGATGCCGGTCGATCTGGGCTTTTATGAGAGCATGCATCCCTTTATCCGCCAACAAATCCAGGATGAAATGATCCATGTCTGAGCGACGGGGTGAGTTTTTCCTTTTCGACGTTTATGTCGCAATTTTGAAAATCAACCACACGGCATCGCGCTACAAAAATGCGCAAGAGCTCTTGTACGATTTTACAGCATGGGATAGTGTCGTTCGAGAGTTCGAGATCGTGGGAGAAGCAACGAATGTTCTGATCCGTGAAAAAATCCTTTCGGATGACCAGCGGCCGATTGTTGATTTCAGAAATCTTTTGATCCACAACTATTTCGGGATTGATGCCGAAGCGGTCTGGGATGTCATTCAATCCGATCTGCCTCTTTTTGAAGAGCGCATACTTTTGGCAATTGCCCAGATAGATACTCCTCACAAGCAGACATTGATAGAAACTTTCCTTGAATATAACAGCTTTTTACCGTTTGTCAAAGAAGCGTTGAGTGAGTTGGAGGGATGACCCTCTTCCAACACGGCGGAAACATCGCTGCATTCGCCAAAACATGTGGTTGTCAGCCCGATGAGGTGATCGATCTGTCGTCCAATATCAACTTTGTTACCCCCCACATTGGTGTTGATTTCAATGCACTTTCCATTGCTTCCTATCCCGACTATACGGAGCTTTATGGGAGGCTTGCATCCTACATGGGGGTTTCTGTCGACCAGATGGAGGTGTTCAATGGGGGAAGCAGCGCGATTTTTTCCCTGTATGCGCATTTGTTTGATTGTCGGGGTGGGGACGACCATCGGAAGTGCCTGTGGTGCACCCCGACCTACAGTGCCATGCTTCCACAAGCGAACGTTATTTATTCTCCGGCCTACCTGGAATACAAAAAAGCAGCAGAGCGTTTTGGATTTGATGTCTATCTGATCGACCGCTTTTCGCAGATGGAAGCGGAGGTACCGGAGGGGTCTTTGGTGGTGTTTGTCAATCCGGCTACACCCGATGGGGCGTGGTATGATATGGAGCCGCACTTGAAGCGGTGGGCAGAGCGGGGATGTACGGTGCTGGTGGATGAGTC
>WFSU01000046.1 GCA_015485845.1 Nitratifractor sp.
AAGGGGTCGCCGTGGTCGTCCATGCGCGGCACATGTGTATGGAGATGCGTGGCGTGGAAAAGATCAACTCCACCACCGTCAGCTCCGCCCTGCGGGGACTGTTCAAAAGCGATCAGCGCACCCGGAATGAATTTTACAACCTCATCAACACTCCTGCCCCTTCCAACTTCTAACTAATTTTACCCACCGTTAAGCCTCGGTGGGGTATTATCCAAAATCCGACTAAAATAGTCCTATATATTGCAAAGGAGTCTGGATGCCCATTTATCTCGACAACAACCACCTCACCCGCCCTGACGAACAAGTCGTCGAGGCGATGAAACCTTTTTTGGGAGCCAACTTTCACGATCCGCTGGCTCCCTACACCCAGGCCAATCTCTCCCGCCGTGCCTACGGTGACGCGATGGCGAAACTCTACGCCGGTATCCATGCCGACAAAAAAGATGACGTCGTCATCACCTCCGGCGATACCGAGAGCAACACGTGGCTCTTTAACAGTCTCTACATCCACAAAATCCTCACCGGCAAAGGGGGCGCGATCATCATCTCTGAGCGTGCTCCGGCCTCCATCGCCGCCGCGTGCGCCTACCTCGAGAAGCAAGGCGCCAAAGTCTTCCGCCTCGGAGTCAACGGTGACGGCGTGATCGATCCGCAGGATCTACTCGACTACATCACCCCCCGCACGGCACTGGTAAGCATCGAAATGGTGGATGAAGAGAGCGGTGCGATCCAGCCGATCGAAGAGATCGCTGAGATCTGTGCCCAGTACGAGGTACCGTTTCACACCGATGCGACCCAGGCGATTGGCAAGATCCCGGTCGATGTCCAACGCGCACCCATCACCTACATGACCTTCTCGGCACACACCTTCCACGGCCCTACCGGCGTGGGGGCTCTGTATATCCGCAAAGGCACCGAGCTCGAACCGATGCTGATGGGCAGTGAGACGCAGATGGGCGGTCGGCGTGCCGGTGTGCTCAACCTCGCCGGGATCGTCGGGATGGGCAAAGCGATGGAGCTCGCCGTCGATGCCCTCGAGTACGATGTCGAGGATATGCGGGAAGTCCGGGATGCACTCGAAGAGAAAGTCCGAGCAATCCCCGATGTACAGATCATCACCCCGTGGTCTCTCCGGGTGCCCAATACGCTGACGTTTGCCGTACAGGGTGTCCCGGCCGCTGCACTGCTGCTGGAGCTCAACCGCTCCGCCATCGCCGCCACCTCAGCGATTCTCTATCCGCAAGGGGACTGGGAGCACACCCCGCTGATCGATGCCATTGGAGCCGATCCCGCTCTGCGCCACACCGTCATCACACTGGCTCTAAGCCGCATGAACACCGAAGAGGAGATCGACGAGATCGCCAAAGCGCTCGAAGAGAGCATCGCCCTGCTGCGGGACGAGTCTCCCGCCTACCCTGAAACGACAACCGAGGAGCAAGCATGAGCCAGGCACAACTGCTGGGCAGCGCCCACTGGGATGACTACGGATTCAAAGTCCAGAGCATGATCAAAAAGCCGATCAATTACGGTGCAATCGACGAAGACGAAGCCAAACAACTCGGAGGCGATCTGTTCGTCTACCGCTGGGGGAGTGCCGAGACGTCGGAAATGATCGCCCTCTACTGGGTTGTCGAAGCGGCCACCGGAACGATCAAGATGAGCCGGTTTGAGCTGTTTGGATCACCCGTCGCCCGTGCGGCCAACGACATGCTCTGTATGCTCTCGCGCAACAAAAAAGTCGAAGAGATCCCCGAGATCACCTACAAATCGCTCGAATATTTCCTCCGCGACAACCCCACTACCGAGGCACTCCCGGAGGTCAAACAATACACTATCACCCACGCCATGACCGCCGCAGCCGAAGCAGCCGATGCGTATCTGGGCAACAAGCCCGACGAAGAGGGGGAAGCGATCGTCTGTGCCGATGCCGGCATCAAACGCAAAACGATCGAGCAGGTGATCCGCCGGCACGATTTGACGACGGTCGAGCAGATCACCCACTACACCAAGGCCGGCGCCTTCAATCACCGTTGCACCGATACGCTGGGGGACATCCTCCGCGTCGTCCGTGCCAAAATGGCGGAAGAAGCCGCCACCGTCGAAGTACCCGATGACACCCCGTTTGCCCAGATGACTGACGAGCAAAAACTGGCCAAGATCAACACCGTCATCGACGAACACATCCGCCACTTCCTCGTGATGGACGGCGGCGACATGGAGATTGTTGATATCAAGCAAAACGGCGAACACACCGATCTGTATATCCGCTATCTGGGAGCGTGCAACGGCTGCGCAAGTGCGAGCACCGGCAC
>WFSU01000047.1 GCA_015485845.1 Nitratifractor sp.
AAGGGGTCGCCGTGGTCGTCCATGCGCGGCACATGTGTATGGAGATGCGTGGCGTGGAAAAGATCAACTCCACCACCGTCAGCTCCGCCCTGCGGGGACTGTTCAAAAGCGATCAGCGCACCCGGAATGAATTTTACAACCTCATCAACACCCCTGCCCCTTCCAACTTCTAACTAATTTTACCCGCCGTTAAGGCTCGGTGGGGTATCATCCCAAATCCGACTAAAATAGTCCTATATATTGCAAAGGAGTCTGGATGCCCATTTATCTCGACAACAACCACCTCACCCGCCCTGACGAACAAGTCGTCGAAGCGATGAAGCCTTTCCTCGGAGCCAACTTTCACGATCCGTTGGCACCCTACACTCAGGCCAACCTCTCCCGCCGTGCCTACGGTGATGCGATGGCGAAACTCTACGCCGGTATCCATGCCGACAAAAAAGACGACATCGTCATCACTTCCGGCGATACCGAGAGCAATACGTGGCTCTTCAACAGCCTCTACATCCATAAGATCCTCACCGGCAAAGGGGGCGCAATCATCATCTCCGAGCGTGCCCCGGCCTCCATCGCCGCCGCGTGCGCCTACCTCGAGAAGCAAGGCGCCAAAGTCTTCCGCCTCGGGGTCAATAATGATGGCGTCATCGATCCGCAAGATCTGCTCGACTACATCACCCCCCGCACGGCACTCGTGAGCATCGAAATGGTCGATGAGGAGAGCGGCGCCATTCAACCCATCGAAGAGATCGCTGAGATCTGTGCGCAGTATGAGGTGCCGTTTCACACCGATGCGACGCAAGCCATCGGCAAAATCCCGGTCGATGTACAGCGCGCACCCATCACCTACATGACCTTCTCGGCACACACCTTCCACGGCCCTGTCGGCGTGGGCGCTCTGCACATCCGCAAAGGCACCGAGCTCGAACCGATGCTGTTGGGAAGCCAAACACAGATGGGCGGCCGCCGTGCCGGCGTGCTCAACCTCGCCGGGATCGTGGGCATGGGCAAAGCGATGGAGCTCGCCGTCGATGCCCTGGAATATGAGGTAGAGGATATGCGGGAGATCCGTGATGCGCTGGAGGAGAGAGTCCGCGCGATCCCTGATGTGCAGATCATCACCCCCTGGTCATTGCGCGTGCCCAATACGCTGACGTTTGCCGTCCGGGGCGTCTCGGCTGCTTCGTTGCTGCTGGAGCTCAACCGATCCGCCATCGCCGCCACGTCCGCAACCCTCTACCCGCAGGGCACCTGGGAGCATACGCCGTTGATCGATGCGATCAAGGCCGATCCTGCGCTGCGCCACAGTGTCATCACACTGGCGCTGAGCCGTATGAATACCGAAGAGGAGGTCGACGAGATCGCCAAAGCGCTCGAAGAGAGCATCGCCCTGCTGCGGGACGAGTCTCCTGCCTACCCTGAAACGACAACCAAGGAGCAAGCATGAGCCAAGCACAATTGCTGAGCAGCGCCCACTGGGATGACTACGGATTTAAAGTCCAGAGCATGATCAAAAAGCCGATCAACTACGGCGCGATCGACGAAGATGAAGCCAGACAGCTTGGGGGCGATCTGTTCGTGTACCGCTGGGGCAGCCCGGAGACGTCGGAGATGATCGCGCTGTACTGGGTCGTCGAGGCGGCTACGGGCACGATCAAAATGAGCCGGTTTGAACTCTTTGGCTCCCCGGTTGCCCGCGCGGCCAACGACATGCTCTGCATGCTCTCGCGCAACAAAAAAGTCGAAGAGATCCCCGAGATCACCTACAAATCGCTCGAATATTTCCTCCGCGACAACCCCACCACCGAGGCACTCCCGGAAGTCAAACAATACACCATCACCCACGCCATGACCGCCGCAACCGAAGCGGCCGATGCATATCTGGGCAACAAACCCGACGAAGAGGGCGAAGCGATCGTCTGCAAAGATGCGGGCATCAAGCGCAAAACGATCGAACAGGTCATCCGCCTACACGATCTGACCACCGTCGCCCAGATCACCCACTACACCAAAGCCAGTGCCTTTGACCACAGCTGTGCCGAAAAATTAGGGGATATTTTGCGCGTGGTACGTGCCAAGATGGCCGAAGAGGCCGCCACCGTCGAAGTGCCGGACGATACACCGTTTACCCAGATGACCAGCGAACAGCAACTGGCCAAGATCAACGCCGTTATCGACGAACACATCCGCCACTTCCTCGTGATGGACGGCGGTGACATGGAGATTGTTGACATCAAACAAAACGGTGAAC
>WFSU01000048.1 GCA_015485845.1 Nitratifractor sp.
AACCTTTCTGCCGCTCTCAAGCTGCATCGATAGGAGATCACATCATTTCGGCAGATGACTGATCTTTTCCAAAAGATGCGTTTGTTTTTTTAATTGTGCCAGTATTTCACTTTTGAGAAGGAGATATTCGAGAAAAACAACAAGGAGCAGCCCGGGAACCGCACCCAATACGGCGGCAAGCAGTGCAAAAAGAAAGTGGGAAGGGAGAAAGGAGAAAAACATACTCAGTGCACCGATCAGTGCGATCCCCCATCCGGTTCCGATGAGAAAGCTGATCAGGAGAGAGAGCGTAGAGCGTTTGAGATGCATACGCCTATACGGCTCCCATTGTGTCAACAACCGGATCGGGTGCCTGCTCTTCGTGCCCCTCTTCGATCACCACGGCGCCGGCGAGGTAAACGTAGGTGAGGATCATGAAAACAAAGGTCTGCAGCAGTGCCGAGAAGCTCAACAGCAGATAAGCCGGCAGGGGTACCAGCCAGGGAGCCAGCATCAACAGTACCCACAGGAAGAGGTCGTCCCCTTTCATGTTTCCGAAGAGACGGAAGCTCAGCGAGACGATCCGGGAAAAATGAGAAACAATCTCAATGGGGAACATCAACGGAGCCAGCCAAGCCACCGGGCCGGCGAAGTGGGCAAGGTAGTGGACGACACCGTTTTTGCGAATCCCTTCGAAGTTGTAGTAGACGAAGACCATCAACGCCAGCGTCAAGGTCACACCGATATTGGCCGTCGGGGTTTCAAAACCGGGAATGATACCAAGAACATTGGCAAAGAATACAAAGATACCAATCGTTGCAACGAGGGGGAGATATTGACGCGCTTTTGCTTCACCGATGACATCTTTACCCATAGCAATGACTCCGCCGAGGTACGCCTCCATGATATTTTGCATGGTACCGGGAACGGCTCGGAGATTTTTGGTCGCAGCACTGGCTACCCACAATCCCAGGATAAATACGATCAACAGGTGGGCGATCACTACCCCTGCTCCGTGTCCCAACAACGCACCCAAATAGGTGAAGATACTCACTTCCATCATGACGGCAACCTTTATAGCAAAAAATTATTGATGTGATTATAGCTACTTTTTGCTTAGCCACCCTCTCCGAAGCCGCTCACATCAATCCGTCCAACACTTCTGCTACCAAAAGAAACGATTGTTTCAGGGCGATGCGCTATAATTCTCTCTCTTTTTTTATCTGTCCCCATCGCTTAACTGGATAAAGCAGTCCCCTCCTAAGGGATAGCTCGAGGTTCGAGTCCTCGTGGGGATACCAGCATGTTAAATTAGAAATTAGAAATTAGAAATTAGGGATTAGGGATTGCAGGGTGTGCAATTGCACACCGTGTATTGGCGTATTGGTAATCGGGGACGCGACTTCAGTCGCATTTGTGGGACTGAAGTCTCAGCCCCTTGTTTTCCACTTAAAAATTATACGTCAGTGTTTCCGCAGTGTCCGCAAACTTTGGCGGCAACAGGGATCTCCATGGCACATTGATCACATACCTTGGTGGTTGGCGCTGCTTCAGGCTCAGGCTCCTCTTTTTTCATGTTGTTATATGCTTTGATGAACATAAACATTACAAATCCAAGAATCACAAACGAAATAATATCGTTGATGAATGTTCCGTACTTGATCGCGGGGGCACCGGCTTTTTCCAGTACGGCCAGCGAAGCATACTCTTTGCCATCCAGCGGGATAAACAACTGAGAAAAATCAACATTTCCCATCAGTTTACCTACCGGGGGCATGATGATATTGTTGACCAGCGATTTGACGACGGTGGCAAACGCTGCACCGAAGATAAAACCTACGGCCATATCGACCACGTTCCCTTTGATGAGGAACTCCTTGAACTCTTTTGCCATACTCATGTGAACTCCTTTGTCGGTATGAAAATGAACAAACAGACCCCCCACCCTCCTACATCTGTTTGAGACGCGATAAGGGTATTATACCAAAAAAATGACTTATTTCACACTTTTTCGGTAACGACCTGCCCAGATAATGATCACAGCGATCACGGCCAATGTCGGCAGCACCCATCCCGGCACGGGTACCGGATCTCCTGCGGCATACGAATGGAGACCGCTGAGGTAGTAGTTGACCCCGAAGTAGGTCATGATCGGGGTGCTGATCGCAAGGAGGGATGCCACGGTATACGTGTATATATTGTTGGTTTTGGGGAGGAAACGCAGATGGGCTACGGAGGCATAGACCAAAATGGTCACGGCTGTCCATGCTTCTTTGGGATCCCAGCCCCAGTAGCGACCCCACGACTCGTTGGCCCAGACGCCCCCAAGGAAGTTCCCCACGGTCAGGAGCATAAGACCAACCAGCAAACTCGTTTCGTTGATGTACGTGAGCTCTTTGATCGCGTGGAGGGTTTCGCTCCGCTGACTGCGGCCATAAAAGATGATCAACAGCAGCACGATCAATGCCAGCAATGCCGAAAGCCCGAGGAAACCGTACCCGGCGGTGATCACCGCCACGTGAATCGTCAACCAGTAGGATTTGAGCACCGGGACGAGATTGGTGATCTGCGGGTCGATGTTGCTCAAAAAGGCGGCTCCGAGGAAGATCCCGGCCAGGATCGACGTGGCGGCCATCGTCATCGGTGAACGTTTGACGAAGAAGAACCCGGCAAACACAATCGCCCAGGCGATGTAGAGAAGCGACTCGTACGAATCCGACCACGGCGCATGCCCGGCCACGTACCAGCGCAGCCCCATCCCGAACGTATGCACCGCAAAACCGGCAACAAGGATCGCTGTCAATACCCGCATGGTACGCCGGGGACGGAACGTGGGCTGGATGATCGAGACAAATGAGAGGATCAGCGTCAGCAAACCGATCAACATATAGATCCCGATCAGGCGCTCGAAGAGGAAGAGTTTGTTGTACCAGATCTCTGCATCGACACGGGAGGAAGACGGAATGATGTCGGCATCATAAAAGTGCTGATATTTCACGATCATTTCCAGCGCGGCATCGGCTTTGTCCCAGGAGCCGGACTGAATCGCCTCAGCGATGTTCTGGAAATAATTGGAAACAAAGAGGCGTACCATTTCACCGATCTTCGGCGGGAAGGTTTTCATTGCCTCCATCGGGGAGACCCAGCGGTGACTGGCATCTTTGGGCTTGGGAAAGATTCGGAGGATCCCTCCCTGAAAGACCATGTACATGACGTTGAGGCGTTCATCCACTTTGAGCAATTCACGATCGTAGGTGCCCTGCTCGCTCGGCGCTTTGCGTGAGGCAGCACGAACATCCTTGGCGAGGCGGTATGTGCCATCTGTGCCGAACAAGTCATCATAGGCGACATAGTGCGTCCCTTTGGGGAGGCCAAGCTGTTTGATGATCGCCGGATGGGCAACTTTGATCATTCGAACTTTCTGGAAGATCTGAGGGTGGGTCATCATCCCGAGCAGCACCTGGTTGGCACTCAGGCCGTCCCAGTTCTGGTGGCGGCTGATCTTGGAGAGGAGCTGGCGTGAGAGGGTATCCATCGGCTCCATCCGTCCACCGTAACTCTGGACAATCAAATGACCGAATCGATCCGCATGTGCCGGGGAAATTTTGTGGATCGGGGAGAGATCGACAGTCGCCTCAGCATGGAGCATCCCCCCCTGTCCCAACCAGAGGATGGCCAGTGCGAGAGCGGCGGTCGTCCCTTTGAGCTTGGCGAGCCGCTTTTTCAAGTGTTTGATGCGTCCATTGCGCGAGACGAAGCCCCATAAAAAGCCCAGCAGCATCAGCAGATATCCAAGATACGTCGGGTAGACACCCGGATCGTGGTTGACCGAGAGGATCGACCCCTTCTCATCCGTATCATAGGAGGATTGGAAAAGACGGTAGCCACGGTAGCTGAGGACATGATTCATGTAGATATGGTACGGGAAGGTTGTGTTGGTCTCAGGGTCGGTCACATCCACATACGACTCATACGATGAGGGCATCATGGTTCCCGGGTAGCGCTGGAGGACGAAACGGTCGAGTTTGACGGCAAACGGCAGGTCGATGAGTTGGGCTCCATACACCAGCTTGACCTTGAGATCACCGAAATCGACCACACGCTGCTCTCCCGGAGTTGCTTTGTACCCGGTCAAGTCGATGCGCTGTATTTTCCCGGCATGTTCGAGTGCGAGGGTGATGAGTTGAGGCTTGTTTCCAGTAGGTTTGAGTGCCCCCGTGATGAAGTGATCCCCTTTTTTGTGTGCCGACGGGAGATAACGTTCCAGATCGATCGTCACACTCTTGTCACCCAGAGTGAACGTCTTATGAAAGCGGTTTTTCGTCATGGAAGAGAGGTAAAGAGGATACGCGTATGCCCGTGCATTCGTCCCCTCCTCCAGTTTGACCTCGAGCACCATGTGATCACTCACCATCACATTGCTCTCTTGTCCGTTGCGCAGGTGGAGGATCCCTTCGTAGCCGATGTAGCGGGTGACCAACGCCCCCACGGCAATCATCAGGAAGGCAAGGTGCAGTGTCAACTGTCCCCATTTGGGTCGGCGGTACATTTTGAACCGGACGATGTTGTAAAGAATGGAGATGGCAAAGATCGCCCACAATGCTTCGAACCAGTGGGTTTTATAGATCAGGGCTTGCGCCGTCTGCGTCCCGTAGTCATTTTCGATGAACGTCGCCGTCCCGATCGCCGCCGCCAATAACAACATATAGATGATCGAAGCTTGCATGGTAACCAGCTTCGAGAGCAGCTTTTTCAGCATCTTCATCGACACTCCTTTTTGAATTACCGCACCAAGTATATACCCAAATGTTTGGGTATATGCTTGGTGCGGTAATATAGTGTTCGTATTGTAGTGAGTTGGGGGTTAGTGGCGTGTAAAAAACTATTTTCATGGCGCTTATTCAGATTCATTTCAGTTTGTCCCAACTGCTGTCGATGGTAACCGAGCACTCCAGTGCCACCTCGAGCGGATAGACACTCTCCATGATCTCTTGCAATGCTTCTGCCATTTCTTCGGAATCTTCCTCCGATACTTCGAAGATCAATTCATCGTGTATCTGCAACAACATCCGCACCGGCAGCTCCCCGGAGCCAACCCGACGGTCGATCTCAAGCATCGCCAGTTTGATGAGATCCGCAGCCGACCCCTGGAAGACGGTGTTGACCGATTCACGCAAAATCGCCGCTTTTTGCATCCCACCAGCGTTTTCGTAGTCGAAAACCCGCCGACGCCCCAGCAGGGTCTCAACATATCCGTGGTTTTTGGCATCGTCCTGGATCTGCTCAAGGTAGCGCTTGACCGTCGGGAAGGTCGCAAAATACGCTTGAATGATCTCCTTGGCCTCCGAGGTGGTGATCCCCAGTTCATCGGCCAGCTTGCGCGACCCCATGCCATAAAGCAAGCCGAAGTTGATCGATTTGGCAAAGCTCCGCTTGGCCGCCGCTTCCTCTTCACCAAAGAGTTTGATCGCCGTGGCCATATGGATGTCATACCCGCTCGCAAACGCCTCTTTCAGAGCCGCATCCCCGGAAAAATGCGCTAACAGTCGCAACTCGATCTGAGAGTAGTCGATGGAGATGAGCCGCTTCCCTTCCTCCGAGACAAATGCCCGCCGGACACTCCGCCCCAGCTCGGAACGCACCGGGATGTTCTGGAGGTTGGGGTCGCGCGAGCTCAACCGTCCCGTCGCTGTCCCTGTCTGGAGAAAATGGGTGTAGATACGGTGCTCCGCATTTTGCTCCGCCAGTTTTTTCAGCGGTTCGACATAGGTAGAGAGCATCTTCTGGTATTCCCGGTATTCGAGAATTTTCGGGATGACGGGATGCTCATCTTTGAGCCCGGTGAGCACCGCTTCGTTGGTGCTGTAGCCTGTCTTGGTCTTTTTGCCCCCTTTGAGTCCAAGTTGTTGGAAGAGGACGACGCCGAGCTGCTGGGTCGATCGAATGTTGAACTCCGTTCCCGAGAGGGTATAAATCTCTCGGGTAAGCTCGGAGAGCTTCGCACTCATACTCTCCCTGAGATGAGCCAGATGAGCCGTGTCGACTCGGATCCCTTCTCGCTCCATGTGGATGAGGATATTGACAAACGGGTACTCCACCTGCCGCGCCTCCTCGGCAATCTTCGGATCGGCCAAGGCAAAAAACTCGGTAAGTGTATGGTAAAGACGGAGAGTCATCCAGGCATCTTCGGCTGCATAAAACGCCGCTTCTTCGAGGGGAACGGTTGAGAAGTTCTCTCCTTTCTTGACCAGCGATTTGAACGGTTTCATTTCGTAACCGAAGAATTTTTTAGCCAGGACATCGAGACCCACTTTTTTGCCCGGATCGAGGAGCCAGGCCATGATCATCGTATCGGCATACGGCACGCGCTCTTCGATCCCAGCGGAGTAGAGCAGCCCGAGGTCAAACTTGAGGTTCTGCCCTACGATTCGTGCAGCCATCAGTCGTGTGATAGCTCCCATCGCCGCCTTACGACTCACTTGATCCCCGACACCGAGGTAACTGTGAGCGATGGGGACATAATACGCCCGGCTCTCCTCGAGGGCAAACGAGAAGCCCACCATCGTATCACTTCGGGTATCGAGCCCCGTCGTCTCGGTATCGAATGCCACGACCGTCTCGGCTGTCACCGTCGCCAGTACTGCATCGAGTTTCTCTGCCGTATCGAGGAGGATCGCTTCGAACAAAGGTGTTGCCGGAGGGGGTGGAGTATCCGGTGCAGCCGATGAGGGTTTCGCCGCTTTAGCACCGTTGCCATCGAGCCGTCGCAAAGCCTGACGCATCTCATAGTGCTCAAATTCTTCACGTAAGGCTCCAAGGTACTCCCGCTCCTCGAGTCGGTACTGCTCCAGATCACAGGTCGGGAAGACATCGTCCCGCAGCGACACGAGATCCCGGGAGAGAAACGCCATCTCTTTCGATTCGCCCAAAAGTTTCTGTATGCGTGGGGTGCCCGCTTCCTCAAGGTGCTCGTAAATGTTTTCGAGCGTGTGAAATTGGTTGATGAGTTTCGAGCCACCCTTTTGCCCAATCCCTCTGACTCCGGGTACGTTGTCCGCACTGTCGCCGATGATCGCCTGAAAGTTGACAAAATCGCGCGGATGGACTTCAAACTTGGCTTCGCACCCCGCTTCGTTGATCTCTTTTTTCTTGATCGCATCGACGATCACTACCCGATCATCGTCGATGAGCTGGTAGAGATCCTTGTCGTGCGAAATGATCTTGACCCGCATCCCGGCTTCCACTGCACAGCGTGTGATCGTCGCGATCACATCATCGGCTTCGAAGCCATCCGCTGAGACATTGGCAAACCCCATCTGCTCGATCCA
>WFSU01000049.1 GCA_015485845.1 Nitratifractor sp.
AAGTAGACAAAAGCGCAGATACAAACCCAAAAAAAGGAGCCACAAAGTCAGCGTAGATATTTTTTACCATCATAGTGCAGAATCAGTTTTTTAAATCAGTTTTTATACCATATATGAGAGTTTGAGATTGGGGGATGGATTTTTTTGGGTTTAAAATGTTCGTTTAAAATGCCTCTCGAATTTCCAAAGGAATTTTGAAAGGTCTGAAGCGCTTTTTGTCAACAAAAACCCATTCGGTGTTTCCCTCGCAAACAAGGACATCGTCATCGACACGTAACAGCCGATAACGGCGCTCAGAAGTAAAGGTTCCAAGGGTTTCGATCCAGGTTTCCATTCGGAGTTCTTCGCCTTCAAAAGCGGGTTTTTTATAAACAATGTTGTGGGATCGGGCGACCCAGGTGCCGCCATACGACAGGCACCGCTCGAAGTCCATCCCCACCGACTGAGAGTGGCGCTGGGCGGCTTCCATCATCCATTGGAGGTAGGTGACGTTGTTGACGTGGCCGTTGAAGTCAATGGCCGACGCCGGGACAGTAAAGGTGTAGCTGAAGGGCTCAGACATCTCTCGGGTCAACCAGCTTGCCGGCGATAGCCGACGCAGCAGCCACAGCGGAGTTGGCGAGATAGATTTCACTCGTGCGGGCTCCCATCCGACCGACGAAGTTCCGGTTGGTCGTGGCGACGCATTTCTCCCCGTCCCCGAGGATCCCCATGTAGCCGCCAAGACACGCGCCGCAGGTGGGGTTACTCACCACAGCTCCAGCCTCGATGAGGGTCTCGATGATCCCCTCCGCCTGTGCTTCGAGGAAGATCTTCTGCGTCGCAGGAGTGACGATCATCCGGGTGCGGCGGGCGACCCGCTTGCCCTTGACGATCTCGGCCGCGATGCGCAGATCCTCAAGCCGTCCGTTGGTGCAGCTGCCGATCATCACTTGATCGATGCTCAGATCATCCGCTGCAGCCTCTTCCATGCTCCGACCGTTGCTGGGCAGGAAGGGGTATGCCACCACCGGAGAGAGGGTATCCAAATCGATGGTGAGAACCTGCGCATACGTCGCATCGGGATCGGAGTGGTGGATCTTGGGCTCAGCACGCAGTCCGCCATTGGCCTCGGCACGATCCTCCAGGTAGGGTTCGGTGATCGCGTCGACGGCAAAGATGCCATTTTTGGCGCCCGCTTCGATCGCCATGTTGCACATACTGAAGCGGTCGCTCATGTCAAGATACTTGATCCCGTCGCCGGTAAATTCGAGTGCTTTGTAGAGTGCGCCGTCGACCCCGAGGATGCGAATAATCTCGAGGATGATGTCCTTGCCGTAGACGTATTTACCGGGCTTACCTCTAAGCTCGACTTTGATCGTCTCGGGAACTTTGAACCAGTTCCCCCCGGTAATGATCGCAAAGCTGATATCGGTACTCCCCATCCCGGTAGCAAAGGCTCCCAGTGCCCCATGCGTACACGTGTGGCTGTCGGCTCCGATAATCACATCTCCGGGAATCACAAGTCCTTTTTCGGGTAAAAGTGCATGCTCGATCCCCATATCTTTTTCATCAAAAAAGTATTTCAGATCATGTTTGTAGGCAAAGTCACGGCTGATGCGGGCTTGGTTGGCGCTGGCGATATCTTTGGCGGGGATGTAGTGATCCATCACGATCGCAAACCCATCTGGGTTGGCCAGTTTTTCGGCGCCACTCTCTTCAAATGCCCGAATGGAGATCGGGGTGGTGATGTCGTTGCCGATCGTCATGTCAATCGGCACGCGAACAATCTCCCCGGCATACACATCCCGCCCGGCATGTTCGGAAAAAATCTTTTCGGTTATGGTCTGTCCCATGGTCGTATCCTTCGTATTCTGTTGCCGCGATTATAGCGGAAAAGGGGTTATATCTGCGATCGTATTTGACATCTTGAATAAATTTGAATATAATCTATCTATATTTTATTCAAAAAGAAAGGTGCGGCATGAAAACAGTAACCATGAGGATTGATGACGACATTTACCGCATGATCAAATTGGCAGCACAAGGACAGAAGCGCAACCTATCCAACTTTATCGAGTTTGCGACGTTGCAATACCTGACATCTTCACAATATGTCAACGATGATGAGATGCATGAAATCCTCGAAGACAAAGAGTTGGTTCGCAGCCTGAGAACCGGACGGCAAGAGATGAAAAACCGGGAATACGACATTGTCCTATAGCATCGCCGAAACCAAACAGTTTCAAAAACTCAAAGCAAAACTCAATCCGAACGTTTATGAGAAAATCAAGACCATTGTCTACCCGCAGCTCAAAGAAAACCCGTTTTTTGGAACCAACATCAAAAAACTCAAAGGGGAATTTGAAGGGTATTATCGATACAGGATTGGGAATTATCGGCTGTTTTATTTGATCGAACATGAAAAAGTGATCGTCGTGATCACCAGCATCAAACATCGGCAAAACGCGTACAAATAGCCAAAGGGCATCCATGAAACTTCACCACCTCCAAGCGCTCGCAAAAGCGCTCAAAACCCACCCCTACATCACCCGCGCCCGCCGCGTCGAAGACAACGTCATCGAGCTGGCGCTTTCGCGGGAATTGAGCTATTTTTTCGACATGACCCGGGGACACAGCATGGTCTATTCCGCCCCATCTCAGCGGCCAATGCAGGGGTACAATGCTCCCTTCGATACCCTGCTGCATGCTCAAGTCTCTGCCGCTCGGATCGTCGATGCATTTGTAGTCAACGACGACCGGGTACTGCGCCTCATCCTCGCTCCCAAAAGCGACTACAAAAACCGGCACATCGTCCTGCAATTTGAGTTTACCGGCAAAAATACCAACGCCATCCTCCTCGATGAGGACGAAACCGTCATCGAAGCCCTCCGCCACATCGATGCTCAAGGCTCTTTCAGGGTCGTTCGCCCCGGCACAAGACTGGAACCTCTCCCCCCACGCAATCTACCCGCTACCCGCTACCCGCTACCCTCTGAGAACCTCGACGAGGTTCTCGTCTCCAACTACCAAAAACGCCACGCCGAAAAACTTGCCCAATCCAAACGCAACAAACGCACCACCATCCAAAAACAGATCGCCAAATTTGACAAACTTCTTGCCAAAATCTCCGATCCGAAAGCACTCGAAGCCGAAGCAACAAAACACCAAAATACCGCCAATATCCTCCTCGCAAACCTTTACAAAATCCAGCCCTATGACACCCGACTGGAAACGATGGATTTCGAGGGCAATCCGATCACCATTCCGTTGCCAAAAAACATCCCGGTCAACCGGATGGCCGAGCACTATTTTACCCTCACCAAACGGGCGAAATCACGCGCCAAAAATGTCCACATCGAAGTCGAAAATCTCACCAGCAAAAAGCGCTTCTACGAAAACATCCTCCATGCCGTCGAACACGCCACTGATGTGCGCGAACTCGAGCTCCTCGTCCCCAAGCGGGGCAAATCCCAACGTAAAAAAGAGAAGATGCGCGAAGGGGAGCTGTTTTGGATCGAGGACTACAAGGTGATGGTCGGCCGCAACAGCGCCGAAAACCAGCACCTCCTCAAGCTTGCCCGTGCCAACGATCTGTGGATGCATGTCCGAGGTATCCCTTCCAGCCACGTCATCATCCGCACCGACAAACAAAACCTCCCCGACTCCGTCATCGAGGCTGCGGCCAAACTCTGCGTCGATTTCTCCCTCAAGCAGCCCAGCGACTACGACGTGGACTACACCCAGCGCAAATTTGTCAAGATCCAGGAAGGCTCGCACGTTGAGTATGACAAATACCGGACGATCCGGGTGCGCAAGGAGGGGGTGGAGATACGGGAATAAGTGCATTGTTTCCACCAGGGTGATACGCTGGCGCGTTTAGTTGGACTGAAGTCCAAGCCCCGAAAAGCGGCGAGACAAAAAGGGGCTGGGACTTCAGTCCCACAAACATCGTATGCGATGTACACGATGTCCTTCCCACATCCTGCTCCTTGGTCGGCTGAAGCCAACCCTACGTATGCTATAATTCTCCCAAACCATTCAACAGGATTCCCCCATGACACACTCTTCCGAACACTCCGCCCGCATCCAGACTGCTGCGATTCTTCTCGCAGCGGTGCTGGTCGTCGGATGGCTCGATATCCCTTTTATTACTTGGCTCTTTCTCGGGGTGGCATTTGGGATTGCCCTCAACGAAGCGATGACACTTCTCAAAGTCAGTGAGCTCACCCCTTACCTCTTCGGGGCAGCGATCTGGATCGTGGCGGGGTTTTATCCTCAACCCGCCGACTTGGTGACGCTGGGGCTACTGGTGTTTGCTGCCATTCTTGCATATCAACGACGGCTGGAGGTGCGGGCGTTTTTGCCCCTACTCTACCCTACCCTCGGGATGGTCTATCTCTGGGCACTCTACCGCGAGTATGGGATGATGGCTCTGCTGTGGATGCTCTTGCTGGTAGCCCTGACCGACATCGGCGCTTACTACACCGGCAAAAACTTTGGCAAAACCCCTTTCTCCCCCACCTCCCCCAACAAAACCCTCGAAGGGGTCGTTGGAGGGGTAATTGCCGGGACGATCGGAGGGACGATTGTTGCTTTGGGCTGGATGGAGATCGGCTTTTTTGCCGCTCTGATCATCAGCCTCATTGCCGCCAAATTCTCCATCTTTGGCGACCTGTTCGAGAGTTATCTCAAGCGTGAAGCCGGAGTCAAAGACAGCGGCACCCTTTTGCCCGGTCACGGCGGGGTGCTCGATCGGATCGACGGGTATCTGTTTGCCGCACCGGTTCTGTATATTTTGCTTCATCTGACAGGAAACTGATATGAAACCCTCCTCGATCGTCCTTTTGGGCTCAACCGGCTCCATCGGGGTCAACACCCTCATCATCGCCGAGCGTTACAACCTCCCCGTCGAAGCCCTCGTTGCGGGCTACAACATCGACCTCCTCAACGAACAAATCGCCACCCACCGCCCCCAATACGTCGCCATCGCTCATGAACGCGACCGCCACCGCGTCCGGCACGACAAGGTCTATGTCGGGGAGGAGGGGATCCTCGAACTCCTTGAGCGCAGTAGCAGTCCCACCGTGGTCAACGCGCTGGTGGGCTATGCCGGGATGCGCCCCACCCTCAAAGCAATCGAACTGGGTCGCCATGTCGCCCTGGCCAACAAAGAATCCCTCGTTGTCGCCGGGGAGTTCATCGACACTTCTCACATTACTCCCATCGACAGCGAACATTTCGGTCTGTGGTATCTGCTGAATGACCGCCCCATCTCGCGCCTGGTCATCACCGCCAGCGGCGGTGCCTTCCGGGACTGGGAAATCCAGCGGATGAGGGATGCCACCTTCGCCGATGCTCTCAAGCACCCCAACTGGTCGATGGGGAACAAAATCACCATCGACTCTGCCACCATGACCAACAAAATCTTCGAACTACTGGAGGCAAAATGGCTCTTTGGGACGGCTAACGTCGATGCGGTGATCGAGAAAAAATCGATCATTCATGCTCTCATCGAATTTGTCGACGGCTCCACAACCGCCCATTTTGCCGGTGTCGATATGAAGCTCCCTATCGGCTTTGCCCTCTTCGGGCACGTCGAGGAGCCCATCCTCCCCCCGACCGATCTGCTCGGCATTGGTGCCCTCGAATTTCGCCCCATCGAAACCGAACGCTACCCCATTTGGAACCTCAAAGACGACATCCTCACCCACCCCTACCGAGGTGCCGTCCTCAACGCCGCCAACGAAGTCGCCATCCAATCATTTGAGCGGGGAGAGTGCACTTTCTTCGGGATGAGTGAAATGGTGCTGGATGCGTATCGCAAATTTGAGGATATTCACCCCGCTTCGATCGAAGAGATTATGGCGATTGACGGCGAAGTGAGGAAGTATGTCGAAGCATTGTAGGGTGCTGTACCCTTACAGCACCAATCAGGTAATTCCGTCATTTTGGTGCTGTGGGGGCACAGCACCCTACGGGAAGCAAGATGCGTTCACAAAATAAGCTCCTTATCCTGCACGGCTGGGGCGGAAGCGACTACCCCCACTGGCAAGCCCATCTGGCGATGGAGGCGGCCAAATGGTACGGCACGGTAAGCTTCCCGCTGATCCAGCATCCCCATTTCCCAAGCCTCAACCGCTGGCGGCGGGAGGTGCTGGCACACCTGGCTGATTTCCGACCCGATACCGTCGTGTGCCACTCTCTAGCCAATACCCTCTGGCTCCACCTTGCCGCCACCGAAGAACTCGAACCAATCAAACGCCTCTACATGGTCGCCCCTCCGAGCCTGAACACCGTCATCGAAGGGCTGGATGATTTCTACCCTACCCCGCTCCCCGAGAACCTATACGCCGAAGAAACCCGCCTCATCGTCTCGGACAATGACCCCTACATCCCCCTCTCAGAAGCCACAGAGCTTGCCCGTCATTTCGACGCACCCCTAACAATCCTCGAAGATGCCGGACACATCAATACCGAGAGCGGGTATGGCAAATGGGAATGGATCGAAACCCAGATTTTAGGAGACAACAAGCATGTCTAATCCCTCTATTTTTTCATCCTTCTTCTCCCATCACAGCGTCTGTGTCGGGGTGAGGGCACCCCGACCTACGAGTAACACCCAATTCATACAACCTCATTTTCCATACAAAATCTACCCTCTACCCTCTACCCTCTACCCTCTAAATCATCGGAGTTTCCGATGATTTTATCCATCGAATCCAGCTGCGACGACAGCGCACTGGCCATCACCCGCATCACCGATTACAAGCTCCTCCACCACACCAAGATCTCGCAGGAAGCCGAACATTCTCACTACGGCGGGGTCGTCCCCGAACTGGCCAGCCGCCTCCATGCCACCGCACTCCCCCGCCTCCTCGAAGGCGCCAAACCGTGGCTGGATCAACTCAAAGCCGTTGCCATCACCACCCAGCCCGGTCTGGCCGTGACGCTCAACGAAGGGCTCATGATGGCCAAGACCATCGCAGTGATGAACCGCCTCCCCCTCATTCCGGTACACCACCTCAAAGGGCATATCTACTCTCTGTTTATTGACAAGCCCACCCGCCTGCCATTGCTGGTTATCCTCATCTCCGGAGGGCACACGATGGTGTTGCGGGTTCGTGGGATCGAGGATATGGAGATTTTGGCGACCAGCATGGATGACAGTGTGGGGGAAAGTTTTGACAAAACCGCCAAGATGATGGGGCTGGGCTACCCCGGAGGTCCGATCATCGAGAAACTGGCTCGCGGAGGGGATGAAGATCGTTTCGACCTGCCCATTCCGCTGCGCAACTCTCCACTGATTGCCTTTTCACTCTCCGGGCTCAAAAATGCCGTACGCCTGACGATCGAAAAACTCGGAGGCGCCGAAAAGATGACCCATCAAGACCAATGCGACCTCGCCGCTTCGTTTCAAAAAGCCATCCGAGGCCATCTCCTCCAAAAAACCCGTAAACTCTTCACTACCGAAACCATCCCCGACGTCGCTCTCGTCGGAGGCGCCAGCGCCAACCTCTATCTCCGTGAAGCCATCGACAGCCTCTGCCGGGAGTTTGACAAAACCCTTCACGTCGCCCCCCTCGAGTACTGCGCCGACAACGCCGCCATGATCGGCCGTTACGGGATCGATGCCTACCATGCCGGACTGTTCGAAAATCCCCAAGATGTCACCATCACCCCCAACCGGAAGCTGCAACAGGGAGGGATGCTGTAGGGGCAGGCCCACGTGTCCGCCTTGAATTAGGAATTTTGGTATGCGTTGCTTGGCAATGCCTTTAGAAAAGGGGTTGGGACTTCAGTCCCACAAACATCGCTTGTCGATGTATCACGCGGGGTGCCGTAATAGCGCACCTTCCGACGGTTGCATTGCAGGAATAGCTGGAGCTGGACTTCAGCCCCACCAAATAGTGGACTAAAGTCCAATCCCCTATTCCTACTTGCTACATCCTACTTGCCACTTCCTACTTCTTTTGCGGGACTAAAGTCCCGACCCCAAACTTCTCACTTCTCACCTCTCACTTCTCATTCCTCCCCCACTTAGCCCGCAAAAAGCCACTTTTCGCTAAAATATCTACCAAAATACGGAAAGCACTTCTTTCCTGATATATGGAGCACATACATGGCTGAATACGGCGCTGGCAATATCAAAGTTCTCAAAGGTCTCGAAGCGGTACGCAAACGCCCGGGGATGTACATCGGTGACACCTCGGTCAAAGGACTTCATCACCTCGTCTACGAAGTGGTGGACAACTCCATCGACGAAGCGATGGCCGGCTACTGCGACACCATCAAAGTCACCCTCACCAAAGAGGGCTCGGCAATCATCGAGGACAACGGTCGAGGCATCCCCGTCGCCGAGCACCCTACCGAAAAGATCTCGGCGGCAACCGTCGTCCTGACCGTCCTGCATGCCGGAGGAAAATTCGACAAGGACACCTACAAAGTCTCCGGAGGACTCCACGGCGTCGGGGTCTCTGTCGTCAATGCCCTTTCTTCCAGACTCAACCTCACCATCATGCGCGACAAGGCAATCCACGAGCAATCGTTTGAGCAGGGCATTCCCACAGCACCGTTGGAAATTACCGGAAAAAGCCGCAAAAAAGGGACACGGATCGAGTTCTGGCCCGATCCGGAAATCTTCAAAGAGGGCGTTATCTTCCAAAAAGAGATCCTCATCAAGCGCTTCAAAGAACTGGCATACCTCAACCCCCGGATCAAAATCGAGTTCCGTGATGAGCGTGACGATACCAAGGAAACCTTTCATTTCGAAGGGGGGCTCAAGCAATTTGTCGAGGACCTGAACACCCGGGAGCCGCTCAGCGAAGCTCAGTTCTTCCAAGGGGCTGCCGATGATATCGAGATGGACATCGCCATCATGTACTGCGACGCCGACAGCGACAAAGTCGTCACCTTCGTCAACAACATCAAAACCCCCGACGGCGGGACACATGAAGCGGGCTTCCGCGCCGGTCTGACCCGTTCGCTCTCAAGTTACATCGCCAAAAATGCCAATGCCAAGGAGAAAAACACCAAAATCACCGGTGACGATGCCCGCGAAGGGCTGGTGGCCGTCGTCTCCGTCCGTGTCCCCGAGCCGCAGTTTGAAGGACAAACCAAAGGGAAGCTTGGCTCCTCCTATGTCCGGCCGTTGGTGCAGAAGTTCTTCACACAAAACTTCAACAAATACCTCGAAGAGAACCCCATTGAGGCCAAAGCGATCATGGCACACGTCATTCTCGCGGCCAAAGGGCGAGATGCCGCCAAACGCGCCAAAGATCTCGTCAAACGTAAAGACTCCATGGGGGTCGGTACGCTGCCGGGCAAGTTGGCCGACTGCCAGAGCAAAGACCCCTCCATCAGCGAACTCTATCTCGTCGAGGGCGACTCAGCCGGCGGCTCGGCCAAGCAAGGGCGCGACCGAGTCTTCCAAGCCATCCTCCCATTGAAGGGTAAAATCCTCAACGTCGAAAAAGCCCGTCTTGAAAAGATCCTCAAATCCGACGAAATCAAAAACATGATCACCGCTCTGGGCTGCGGGATCGGTGATGAGTTCGACGAGGACAAACTCCGCTACCACAAAATCATCATCATGACCGACGCCGACGTCGATGGTAGTCACATCCAAACTCTGCTGATGACGTTCTTCTTCCGCTTCCTCCGTCCGGTGATCGAAAAGGGCTACCTCTACCTCGCCCAGCCCCCTCTGTACCGCTACAAAAAAGGCAAAAATGAAACGTACCTCAAGGACGACAAAGCCCTCAACGACTTCCTCATCGAAAACGGCATCACCGCCATCGAGAGTGAGACCATGGGGCAAGCCGATCTGGTCGATCTGTTCAAGCTGGTCGCCTACTACCGGATGACCCTCAAAGAGATCGAGAAGCGTTTCGCTCTCCCTGAAGTGCTCCGCTACATGATCGAAAACCCCGATGTCATCGGTACCAGCAATAAAAAACTTGCCACTACCATCAAGAAATACATCAAAGGGTTAGGATACAATATCCTCAGTGAAACCGTCACCGACGAAAAAATCCACCTCTTCGTCCAGACAAACGACGGACTCGAGGAGTTGATCGTCGATGAAGTGCTGTTCACCAACCCCCATTACAACGAAGCAATCCATATCTACCACAAGATCAAAGAGCACATCACCGATGAGTTTGCCGACAAAGACTTGCTCGCCCTCTTCAACGAAGTCGAGGCGAGCGCCAAAAAAGGTGCCTACATCCAGCGCTACAAAGGTCTGGGTGAAATGAACCCCGAGCAGCTCTGGGAGACCACCATGACCCCTGAGAACCGCCGACTGCTCCAGGTCACCATCCACGACTTTGACGAAGCGAGTGATACCTTTACCCTCTTCATGGGGGATGAAGTCGAACCCCGCCGAAACTACATCGAAACCCACGCCAAAGACGTCAAGCACCTGGATGTCTGATGCTGATCTCTGAGCAGGAAGAGCGGGGGCGCAAATTCAAGCTTGCGTTGCGGGCGGGACTCCCGGTGCTGCTGCTGATCGGTCTGGTCGCCTACGGAACTTTCTGGAAAGGCAATACCTTTACCTTCAGTCTGTCCACTGTCATCATGATCGCTGCGCTGGTCTTTGTCACCACCTACTTCATCTTTTTCCTCCTCGAGGAGGACAGCCAAAAAAGCCTCATCGACCCCACAACCAACGGGTACAATTACACCGCCTTTCTCCACCACTACAAAACGCATAAACCTCAGGCATTGAGCCTGCTGATCCTCGACAACCTGACCACGATCAACGAAAACTACGGTACCCGGGAAGTCGATACCATGCTGCGCTCTCTGATTTACCAGCTTGACGCCACACTCGCCGCTCACGATATTGCCCGTGCGATCATCGGTCGCAAGCACGGTGCCAAATTTCTCATTGGAGCTGATACGGACAAGGAATCCCTCCAACGCGCCATTCAATCTTTCGTCACAGATCACCCCTCCATCGAAGAGATTGAGATCGATCTGCGCTTCGATACGGTGGACAACTTCGACGAAAACCTCGAGAAGACACTCGACCACATTCATGACAGAATCCTCGCCACTTCTGACCGTCAGCGCAGGAAATCCGATGCCCATCCTTCCTCTGTAGAGGTAACAACCGAACAAAGCAACCTGGAAGAGGAGATAGTACAAGCAATCCATCAGGGTCGTCTCCTCTTCACCTTCCGCCCCCTTTTTCAGGTCAAGAATGGCACTATCGATACCTACGAAATTGCCGCCAAGCTCCAGCTCCCCAACGGGCAGGAACTTCTGCCGCGCGTCTACCTGCCGATCGTCAACCGTCTCGGTTTCGGGCGGGAGTACGACACCGCCATCCTCAAGCATGTTCTCGCGATTCTCCCGCTCATTGATGAGCGCATTGCCTTCAGCTTCAACCTCTCCCCATTTTCCCTGAGAAACAAGGAGTTTCAGGCTCGAACCTTCGACCTGCTGGCACAGAGCGGTATTGCCCCTTCCCGCCTGATTATAGAGCTGTATGAGCGCAAGACCCACCACAACCTCGAAGGATACCTCAAAACGCTGGAATCCTTCCGGGCGCGTGGCCTGCGTATCTGCATTGACAATTTCGGTTCCTCCAATGCTTCGATGGAGTATATGCGCCATTTCAAATTTGATATGGTACAGTTTGACCGGGATTACGTCAGCCACCTAGATGACCGAAGCAGCCATGCTATACTCCAATCGATGGTTGATATGTCCCGAAGCCTCCGTATTCTCACCGTTGCCAAATGGGTTGACAAAGAGGATCAGAAGAAAAAACTCATCGAAATGGGGATCGACTACCTGCAAGGATTCGGCATCGCCAAGCCCCTCTCCGAAGAGCAATTGATCAATACCTATAATTAAAGGAACAGCATGAAATACGGCGAAAAAGAGATCCGGAATTTTGACATCCACTCCGAAGAGCACTATTGGCCCAATACGCACGAAAAGAACTACGCCATCGACATCGAACTTCCCGAATTTATGTGCCGCTGCCCACGATCAGGCTATCCCGATTTTGCCACCCTCAAGCTCAGCTACTGCCCAAACAAGTACGTGATCGAACTCAAAGCGATCAAGCTCTATATTAACACATTCATCGACCGCTACATCTCCCACGAGAATAGTGCCAACGAGATCTTTGATGCACTCCAAAAGGGGCTCCAACCCAAATGGATACGCCTCGAAGCCGATTTCAATCCTCGTGGTAATGTCCATACGATCATCACCATCGACAGCCGTGATCAGTAATTCTATGACAATCTGACATATTTTTCTCCTCGTCCCTCTCCTTTGGGTATCATACCGATATCGATCCAAAGGAGTAACCATGGATATCCATTTCCACAATATCATGCAGCGTCTCGAAGCCGTTCTACGCGAGAAAAAGAACAAAGAAAAAATCCTCAACAAAGAGCTCGCCTCCGAGCTCGGCCTCACCCCCGACTACTACGCTGTCATCAAAAAGCGGGGCAAGGTACCGTACCTCTCCCTCGCACTCTTCGCCCAAAAAGAGCACATCAACCTCAACTGGCTCCTTCTCGGCTCCCCACCCAAGCGCATATGCAAAGGTTCTCCCAAGATACCTTGACCTACGCACCTCGGTGTGCTATAATAACCTATTCCAATTATGATCAAGGAGACACAATGGGCGCACGCGACGACAAAATCGCCAAGTACATCGACGAAAACAAAAAGCTCGGTCTCGGACTCTCCGATGACCTCATCACCAAAGTAACCGTAGGACTCGGCCCCTCCATCCACAAGAAGGATTCTGAAACCGTTTCATGCTCTCAAAGCTCCGAGCTCGAAACCGTCAAAAAGAATTTTGCACAGAAAAAGCTCGGAGTAACCGACGGAGCAGCTATCGATGCGGCTATCAAAAAAGTCTGTGAGGCAATGGGCAGCTCTAACAGAAACAAATACCGTGCCCTTTTCTATGCACTGCTTGCCAAAGAACTTGGCAAAGAATCAGTGTACGCGTAATAAACTTCAAGTCGGGGTAAGGGTACCCCGACCTACACTCCCTATTATCCATCATATTCCAACCATTCTTCCCTACAACGACTAACAAATTTTTCTGATGCATGTTACATGGAGCTCCTCCCCTTAATGATGACATTCGCCACCCGGGCAGACACATGGGTCTGCCCCTACGAATCAACAATTTTGTCGTAGATTTTATATGAAGAGCGAGGGAAATCCCATTGAAGTAGTGGGTAGATTTTTATAAGTTGTACTTGGTGATTTTCGCTTAGTTTGCGTAAAATATGTTCGAATGGAGGAGGTGGAGAGAGGGAGCTTACATCAAGTAAGTGACCGAACGCAACCTCTCCCATTCGGGCATAGGTTGCGTGAAATAAGCGAAAAGCTAGCTGTTGCGCTTTTCGATGATTTCCTTGGCCACATTCTGCGGCACTTCCTCATAATGGTCAAACTCCATCGAGTACGTCGCACGACCCTGGGTCATGGAGCGCAGGTCGGTAGAGTAGCCGAACATTTCTGCGAGAGGAACAAACGCATCGACGATTTTGTTGCCGGCACGATCATTCATACCGTTGACTTGACCGCGACGTTTGGAGATGTCACCGATGACGTCACCCATGTACTCTTCGGGAACTTCGACTTCGACTTTCATCATCGGCTCGAGGATGACAGGATTGGCTTCACGGGCACCTTCACGGAATCCCATAGAACCGGCGAGTTTAAACGCCATTTCTGAGGAATCGACGTCGTGGTAGCTACCATCGTAGAGGGTAACTTTGACATCTTCGACAGGGTAGCCGGCCTGAATACCGCGTTCCATCGCTTCCTGGATACCTTTGTTGACCGGCTGGATGAATTCTTTGGGAATAACACCACCTTTGATCTCATCGACGAACTCATATCCGGCACCCGCTTCCTGGGGCTCGATCTTGAGGAAGACGTGACCGTACTGACCGCGTCCACCGGACTGCTTGGCGTACTTGTACTCTTTGTTGACAGTACTGCGGATCGTTTCGCGGTACGCGACCTGCGGCGCACCCACTTCGGCTTCGACCTTGAATTCACGCTTCATACGATCGACAAGGATCTCAAGGTGAAGTTCCCCCATACCGGAGATGATGGTCTGACCCGACTCTTCGTCAGTGTTGACACGGAAAGAGGGATCTTCTTGAGCCAATTTGCTCAGGGCGATACCCATCTTTTCCTGGTCGGCTTTGGTCTTGGGCTCGACGGCAACCGAGATAACCGGATCGGGGAAGTCCATCCGCTCGAGGACGACTTTGTCTTTGTCAGAACAAAGCGTATCACCCGTGGTGGTGTTTTTGAGTCCGACAACCGCACCGATCTCGCCAGCGTAGATCTCAGCGACCTCTTCACGCTTGATCGCGTGCATCTTCATGATACGACCGATGCGTTCTTTCTTCTCTTTAGTTGAGTTGAGGACGTACGAACCCGACTCAAGCGATCCGCGATACACACGGATGAAGGTCAACTGACCAACAAACGGGTCGGTCATGATCTTAAACGCCAAGGCGGCAAATTCGCCGTCATCAGTTGACTCAACGGTCACTTCTTTCTCAGGATCATCCATCATGGTACCCTTGATCGCTTCAGCTTCGACCGGAGAGGGAAGATAGGCGACAACAGCGTCCAAAAGGGTCTGTACCCCTTTGTTTTTAAACGCAGTACCCGCTGTCATAGGAACGATATGCATCCCGATGGTGGCGGCTTTGATCCCGGCGACGATTTCGTCGTTGGTGAGTTCCTCGCCCTCGAGGTATTTTTCCATCAACTCATCGTTGCCTTCTGCTTCAGAGATCGATTCGATCATTTTCTCGCGGTACTCTTCGGCCTTGTCCTGGAGTTCTTCGCGGATATCCTGCTCGTGATAGGCTGAACCCATCGCCGCATCGGCATCCCAAACGATCTCTTTCATTTTAACGAGATCAACAATCCCTTCGAAATTCTCTTCAGAACCGATGGGGAGCTGAATGGGAACCGGGTTGCCTTTGAGGCGGTCACGGATCTGGCGCTCGACCTCATAAAAGTCGGCACCGGTACGATCCATCTTGTTGACGAAGACGATGGAGGGAACGCCGTAGCGGTTTCGCTGGCGCCAAACCGTCTCGGACTGAGGCTGAACCCCACCGACGGCGCAGAAGACCGAGACAGCCCCATCGAGGACGCGCATGGAGCGCTCCACTTCGATGGTGAAATCCACGTGGCCCGGAGTGTCAATGATGTTGATCTGCTTGCCAAGCCACTCACAAGTGGTCGCTGCGGAGGTAATGGTGATCCCCCGCTCCTGCTCCTGCTCCATCCAGTCCATGGTGGCTGCACCGTCGTGCACCTCACCGATCTTGTGCTCCACACCGGTGTAGAACAGGATCCGCTCGGTGGTGGTTGTCTTCCCTGCGTCGATGTGAGCAGCGATACCGATGTTACGTACGTCTTCGAGTTTGTGTGATCGTGCCATGATGTATTCCTATTACCAGCGGTAGTGGGCGAAGGCTTTGTTGGCTTCGGCCATCTTGTAGGTGTCTTCTTTCTTCTTGAAAGCAGCGCCCTTCTCAGTTGCAGCGTCCATCAGTTCGTTGGAGAGACGCTCGATCATGGTACGCTCGTTACGCTTGCGCGCGGCTTCCATGATCCAGCGGATCCCGAGAGACTGTTGGCGAACCGGACGGACTTCGATGGGCACCTGATAGGTCGCACCACCGACACGGCGGCTCTTGACTTCCATAACGGGCTTGACGTTTTCAAGGGCTTTGTTGAAGATCTCGATCCCTTTTTCGCCTGTTTTTGATTCAATTCGTTCCAGCGCACCGTACATGACTTTCTGCGCAATGCTTTTTTTGCCATCGAGCATGATGGCATTGATAAATTTCGTGACAACTTTCGATCCATACACGGGATCGGGGAGAACGGGTCTCTGTGGAGCGCGTCTTCTTCTCATATTGTTTTACCTCTTCAATCGTAGTGATTTACTCAAGTTCTGCCCACGAAGGTTGATCGGCAGCACCTGACTCAAGTCTCCGAGAGACTCACCTGTTTTTCGTACCCGAAATAGCGATTATTTCTTGGGTTTTTTGGTTCCGTATTTCGAGCGAGCAACGGTACGGTTGGCCACACCGGCTGCATCGAGGGCTCCGCGGACGATGTGATACTTCACACCCGGAAGGTCTTTGACACGACCGCCGCGAACGAGGACGATGGAGTGCTCTTGAAGGTTGTGCCCTTCTCCTCCGATGTAGGAGATGACTTCAAACCCGCTTGTGAGGCGCACTTTGGCGACTTTACGGAGGGCGGAGTTTGGTTTTTTAGGCGTGGTTGTGTAGACACGGGTGCACACACCTCGTCGCTGAGGACAGTTGACCAGCGCAGGTGATTTCGATTTCTTGATCACTTTTTTGCGCTCTTTGCGAATCAATTGGTTGATGGTTGGCAAATTGTTTCCTTTCATGGTTTTTGGTGCTCTTATGGAGCGAATTGAATCGGGCTTACACCCTAAAAAAACGCTCATCTATTGAGCCCTTTTTTGGAGTGTCGGCAGAAAAATAGGGAGGTTATTATAGTCAAAAAAGCTTCAGACTGGCTGGTGGCGGGCGATAGGGCAGAGAACTCACGGGTAAAATCGGGTATGATTTTTATCATGAATCGTCATAATCTTCTCCTATCATCTCTCTTCTTTGGCGCCGTTTCTTGGGCTCACCCTCTCCAGGAAGCAATCGACCGGGCACCGGCCGGTGCAATGATCCATCTTTCCGCCGGTACCCTGCGGGGCAACCTCCGTATCGACAAACCTCTCACCCTCATCGGAGAATCCAATGCCACCCACATCGAGGGGGACGGGAACGGAACAGTCATTACCATCACCAGCCCCTATGTGACACTGAAAAATCTTACCATCACTCACAGCGGGCAGCAGACCATCACGCTCGATGCGGCGATCCGCATGAAGCGGGTTCACCATTGTGTCGTGACCCGTTGTCGGCTCGAGAATGTCCTGTATGGCATCGATCTGGATCAAGTCAGTGACAGCAACATCACAGACAACTTCATCACCTCAAACGGCCGGACGATCCCCTACCGGGGCGATGCGCTCAAGGTCTGGTATGGACGTCATATTCGCATCACCGGCAACACCATTACCGGTGCACGCGATGTCAAAATCACGTTTGCTTCGGATACGCTCTTTGCCAACAACACCGTCCACCGGAGCCGTTATGGAGTACTGATCGAACATAGCCGCCACACCCGTATCGAGAGCAATACCCTCGTGCGCAACGCCACCGGTATCATGACGATGGGATCACCCGAAACCCACATCGAGCACAACCGCATCCTCGGCAGTCGCCCCCCAGCCGGAATCGCTATCCTCATCGCCGGAGAAGGGCACACCGTCATCCGAGACAACGATCTGCGCTTTAATGCCAAAGCCTTCTACATCGACTCCAACGCCAAGTCAACCGGCATCCACCGTGAAATCCTCCGCAACACCATCCGCTACAATACTGAGGCCTTTCATTTCCACCTCACCATCCGCAACAACCGCATCGAGAAGAACACCATTGCCGATAATCTCGATGACGTGGTCAAAGATATTCGGGGCTACCCTACACGGGATAATATCATCGCCCACAACTACTGGAGCCGTTATGAGGGATTTGATCGCGATCATGACGGTATCGGGGATACCCCCCATGTCATTTACACTTACGCCGACCAACTGTGGCACTATAACCACCACTTGAAATTCTTCTACGGTACGCCGTTTATGTCTTTGCTCGATTTGCTGGCACGTGTGGCACCCTTTACGGAGCCGGAATACCTGCTGCGGGATGAGCAACCGGTGATGGGGATGAGCGAAATAGAATGATGGAGGAAGGGGCTTCAGCCCCGTTAATGGAGTGGTGATAGACGGGACTGAAGTCCCTGCTCCAATCTTTTGAGCTACGAAACGAAGGGATACACAGGGGGACGCAACTTCAGTCGCGTTTGGTGGGACTGAAGTCCCAGCCCCTTTTTCAGTAGAAGTGATTTACGCCTCGTCCGCAGGGGTGAGGACGACATCATCTTTTCTGATCATCCCCGTTCCGACCGGAATCAGGCGTCCGATGACGACGTTTTCTTTGAGGTCGGCCAGCGGGTCGACTGTCCCGGCGATGGAGGCTGAGGTCAGTACCTTGGTCGTATCCTGGAAAGAGGCAGCCGAAATGATACTGTCCGCACCAACCGCCGATCGGGTGATACCGACCAACATCGGCTCAGCAATAGCGGGCTCGCCGCCAAGCTTGATGATACGCTCATTCTCTTCGTTAAACTTGCGCTTGGAGATGAGATCTCCCTCGATAAACTTGGTATCCCCACTCTCGATGACCCGCACCTGACGCATCATTTGAGAAACAATCACTTCGATGTGTTTGTCGGAGATGTTAACCCCCTGACGACGGTACACTTGCTGTACTTCAGAGACGATGTACTCGTAAAGCGCTCGCTCTCCTAGTGCCTCGAGGATGTCGTGGCTGGCGACAAGACCCTCAGTCAGGCGCTCACCGGCATGGACATACTCGCCGGTATGGACGAGGATTGCCTTCCCTTTGTCCACAAATTGCTCCGTGACCTGGCCATTGTCGCCGGCAATGACAATCCGCTCCTTGCCGCGCAGCGGTTTGCCCATGCTGATGGTTCCATCAATCTTGGCGATGAGGGCAATGTCCTTGGGACGCCGGGCTTCGAAGAGCTCAGAAACCCGAGGTAGACCCCCGGTGATATCTTTGGACTTGATCGCCGCTTTTGGTTTCTTGGCGAGGATATCGGCAATCGCTACCGTATCACCTGACTGGACGAACAGGCTGCTCTTGGGCTCGAGCTGATACCGGAGGATATCGCCGCTTTCGGTGGCAAGGATGATCGTCGGCTTATAGGTCGAGGCGATGTATTCGTTGAGCTCGAGGCGGGTATCGCCTGTCACTTCATCAAATTCCTCGGAGGCGGTGACACCCGGGATGATGTCTTCGAAGGTCACCGTGCCCGCCTGTTCGGCAATGACTGGTTCGGAGTAAGGATCCCACTCGGCGATCACCACCTGAACTTGTTCACTCGGTGCAGAAAGGATATCCCCACGTTGGACGCTGGCATCATTCTCGACCTGAACAACCGAGCCGCGTGAAATGTAATGGCGTGCAGCCTCCCGGTTACTGTCATCGACGATCACGGCAAAGAGCCCTTTTTCATCAACCTTTTCCCCTTTGGCGATATGATCCGCCGCTTCAAGGTAATCTCCTTTGAGATTGAAGAACTTCACGGTTCCCTTGGCTTCAGCCATCACCGGCTGGGCGACCGGGGCACCGTCTTCCACCTTGAGCTCTCCCGCAAAGGGGATACGTGCCGGGACACTCCATCCCTCTTTGATCACTTCCACGATCGATTCGTTGGCGGTCACCGTATCCCCATTCTGATGGGGAAGGAAGAGCTTGCCTTCGATCTTACCGGCAACACCGGCCAGCTCATTGGCCTTGGCGACATCACCCTTACGCAAGGCATAGCGCACCTCTTCTTCTCCTTCAGCCGAGAGGGTCAGGATGATCTCATCATGCGTGATGGCTACAGACAACTTCCCGGTGTAGAGGGCTTTGATCTTGGGCTCGACCAACAGGACACCCGCATTACGCCGGTTGGCGACGATGAGAGCACCGGACTGGTTGCGATAGGCATTGAGGTTGTAGTAGCGGATGAAACCCTCTTTGGAGGCAACGACCTGACGTTCCTCTTTGCCCGCCGTAGCCGTTCCTCCGGTGTGGAACGTTCGCAGGGTCAACTGGGTACCCGGCTCCCCAATCGACTGAGCCGCGATAACGCCGACTGCTTCCCCTTGTTTGACGAGGCGGTTTTCGGCCATGTTGAGCCCGTAACATTTGGCACAGATCCCTTTGGGGGCTTTACACGTCGCCGGCGCCCGCATGACAACCGAACGGACACCCGAATCGCTGATCAGCTGCGCCGCTTCTTCATCGATCAGAGTACCTTCGCTCAGCAACACTTCACTGGTCACGGCATCGATCACGTCAGCAGCAACGACCCGTCCATAAACACGATCGGCCAATGGCTCGATCAATTCGTTACCAATGCTGATCTCAGACACTTCGACCCCTTCGTGGGTGCCGCAGTCTTCCATGCTCACTTTGACATTCTGGGCGACATCGATCAGTTTACGGGTCAGGTAACCGGCGTTGGCTGTTTTAAGAGCAGTATCGGCCAGACCTTTACGTGCCCCGTGGGTGGAGATAAAGTACTCGAGGACGTTCAACCCCTCACGGAAGTTCGAGGTGATTGGCGTCTCGATGATCGAGCCGTCGGACTTGGCCATCAATCCCCGCATCCCGGAGAGCTGGCGGATCTGAGCCGCACTACCCCGCGCCCCGGAGTCCGCCATCATATAGACGGAGTTGAAGCCATCTTTGTCTTCACGGATCAGGGTCATCAACTGCTCGGCGATGGTGTTGTTGGCATCCGTCCAGATATCAATAATCTTGTTGTAGCGCTCCTGCTCGGTGAGGAGTCCGGCGCCCGCCTGCTGCTGGATCTCGACCACTTTCGCCTTGGAGGCCGCTACGATTTCATTTTTACTCTCCGGAACCTGAATATCATCGATGGAGATGGAAACACCCGTGACCGTCGCATATTTGAAACCCATATCCTTGAGGTTATCGAGGAATTCAGCGGTCAGCGCAATCCCGCTGTGCTTGTAAATGTAGTCAACCAGATTGACGATATCCTTCTTCTTCATCACCCGGTTCCAGTAATTCTCCGGAACATAGTCGGGGATGATCGAGCGGAGGATCAAGCGTCCGGCTGTCGTCCGGACAATATCTCCATCGATCAGCGTTCGAACGCGGGCATTAAGATCGAGGGTCTGCTGCTCATGCGCAATGAAGATTTCATCGGCATTGGCGAAGAGCTTGTGCTGACCGATCACATCCACTTTTTCCAGCGTAAGGTAATACAATCCAAGAATCATATCCTGAGACGGTACCGCGATTGCCTTACCCGAGGCGGGCAGGAGGATGTTCATCGAGCTGAGCATCAAAATCTTTGCTTCAGCAACCGCTTCGGATGAGAGCGGCACGTGGACGGCCATCTGGTCTCCGTCGAAGTCGGCGTTGAACGCGGCACAGACCAGTGGGTGAAGCTGGATCGCTTTCCCTTCAATCAGACGAGGGTGGAATGCCTGGATTGAGAGTTTGTGGAGTGTCGGTGCCCGGTTAAGCATGACGGGGTAACTGTCGACCACCTCTTCGAGGCACTCCCACACTTCGTTGGTCTTCTGCTCGATCATTTTCTTGGCTTGCTTGAGAGTGGTGGCGTAGCCCTTGTCTTCCAGCTTGGCCATCAAGTGCGGCTTGAAAAGCTCCAGCGCCATTTTCTTGGGCAGTCCACACTGATCCATCCGCAGATCCGGGCCGACGACGATGACCGAACGGCCGGAGAAGTCAACCCGCTTTCCGAGGAGGTTCTGGCGGAAACGTCCCTGCTTCCCCTTGATGATCTCCGAGAGCGATTTGAGGGGGCGCTTGTTGGCCCCTTTGACCGCATTGGCACGTCGACCGTTGTCAAAGAGGGCATCGACCGACTCCTGAAGCATCCGCTTTTCGTTGCGGACGATGATCTCGGGGGCATCGAGCTCGACGAGACGCTTGAGGCGCTGGTTGCGGTTGATGACACGGCGATAGAGGTCGTTGACATCCGAGACGGCAAATTTCCCGCCGTCAAGACTGACCAGCGGGCGCAGATCGGGTGGAAGCACCGGCAGATACGTGAGCATCATCCACTCGGGACGGTTGTCCGAATCGAGGAACGCTTCGATCACCTTGAGGCGCTTGATGATGGTTTTGCGTTTGGCTTCCGATTTGGTCGCGCCGATCTCCTCTTTGAGCTGCCCGAGCATCTCGACGAGATCCAGCTCACTGAGGAGCTCCTGGATCACGGCACCGCCCATACGGGCATCAAATCCGGTTTCGCTGAAGCGCTGCATGATTTGCTGGTACTGCTCCTCATTGAGGACGTCGTACTTGAGTACCGGGTTGCCCCCTTCACTGTCATAGCTCGCTTCCCCGGGGTTTTTAACGATATACGCTTCATAGTAGAGCACCCGTTCGAGGTCTTTCATCTTGACACCGAGGAGAGTACCGATCCGGGAGGGAAGCGAGTTGACGTACCAAATGTGCGCAACAGGTACCACGAGGTCGATGTGCCCCATCCGGTCACGGCGTACTTTGGAGCTGGTGACTTCGACGCCGCATTTTTCGCAAACGACCCCTTTGTAACGCATCTTTTTGTATTTGCCACAGAGACACTCATAGTCGCGGATCGGGCCGAAGATCTTGGCACAAAACAATCCGTCCCGCTCCGGCTTGAGGGTACGGTAGTTGATCGTCTCGGGTTTTTTGACTTCACCGTAACTCCAGGAGAGGATTTTCTCAGGGCTGGCCACCCGAAGCTGCATGGCTTCGATGTCGGTGGGACGCTCTTCACTGTTGATGTCTACCGGCGTCAAGTTTTCAAGTTGCTTACTCATGGTCTACCCCCTCTTCTTCTTTTTTCTTCTCATACAATTCAACATCGAGTCCCAGAGCTTGCAATTCTTTGGTCAAGACAAACAGCGTCTCAGGTACGCCCGACTCGGGGACGCTCTCTCCACGGGTGATCGCGCGATACGCCCGAGCACGACCCTCGACATCGTCCGATTTGATGGTGAGCATCTCTTTGAGCACGTGGGATGCGCCGTAGGCTTCGAGTGCCCACACTTCCATCTCTCCAAACCGCTGACCACCGAAGAGGGCTTTACCCCCCACCGGTTGCTGGGTCACCAGCGAGTATGGGCCGGTGGAACGGGCGTGTACCTTCTCATCGACGAGGTGGTGGAGTTTGAGTATGTACATGTAGCCGACGTTGACCCGCTCGGTCATTTTCTCGCCGGTTTTCCCGTCGAAGAGGATGGTTTTACCATCGGTATCGACTTTGGCCAGTTCAAAGAGCTTGTCAAATTCGGTCTGCTTGGGCGATTCAAATGCCGAAGCAGAAAATTTGACGCCCCGGCTCCAGTCACGAGCATACTTCAAGATCTCTTCATCGCTCATCTTCGGCAATTCATCCTGTACCTGCATCAATTTAGCCGTATCGGCAATCTCGATCATTTTTGCCCGCAGCTGCTGGACAAAATCTTTTTGTTTCGCATCGAAGATCTCCTGAATCTGCTGACCGAGTTTGGCTCCGATCAATCCAAGGTGCACTTCGAGAATCTGCCCGATGTTCATCCGCGAAGGAACCCCGAGAGGGTTGAGGATGAGTTCAACCGGCTCACCGTCTTCCATGTACGGCATATCGATCTCGGGAACGATGTTGGAGACGATACCTTTGTTTCCGTGACGTCCCGCCATCTTATCCCCCACTTTGAGCTTGCGCTTGGTGGCGATGTAGACTTTGACCAGCTTGGTAACTCCGCTGGGGAGGATGTCATCTTTTTCAAGGATCGCCAGCTTCTCTTCGTGCTCGTTTTTGAGTCGCTTCTTCTCGGAGAGGAAGTGGTTTTTGAGCGTTTCATACTTCTTCTGTGCCTCTTCCGAATACGACTGCACTACGGTACGCAGGACGAAGCGGTTGATGTTGGTGATGACCTCTTTGTCGATCTTCTCGCCGGCTTTGTAGACGACGTCATTGAGCTCCACATCCTG
>WFSU01000050.1 GCA_015485845.1 Nitratifractor sp.
ACCGGGCCGTATTGGTACGAATTTTCAACGGTAAGGGGAGTGTCGTCATAAGTAAGGTTGGGCAGATCGGCGATCATGTGTTGAAACATCGGCCACTTTGACCAGAATTGCCACGAGGCTGACATCACATAGGCCAGCACCTCGTCTCCTTCCTTTGCAATGAACAGTCCTTGTTCCTGCTCGATGAGATCCCGGAGTTCCTTGTAGGTAAATGGGGTGGTGACAAATCCATCGGCTTTGTCCTCCTCAGCGATGGTGTCGATTTGGTATTTGGCGTGGAGTGCCAGTGTTGCGTTGATGTCGTCAAGGGTAGCGATTTGGTAGGTCATGATTGTCTCCTTTGGTTTTGCATGATGGTTATGGTTTCGTGGTCGAGTGGTGTGCTTCGTTTGTGCAGGTGGGCGATGATCCGATCGAATCGTTCTTGGCTCAGGTGTTGTCCGAACTTAAATTTGCACGTTCGATGTGCCACTTCAATTTTGACAACCGCTGTTGCGCGGAGGGCTTTGTCGTATGCAGTATCGGTAAGTGGGGCATAGCCCCCTTTGGGCTGGAGTTTGTGCATGAGGGCTTCGAGTGCAGCAGCTTTTTCGTCGCGATCCTCGATTCGGGTGGCGACTCCTTCGATTGAGACGGATTTGAAAAACTGCGTCGCCGGACATGCCAGCCCCTCATCGCTGGAGAAATCGGAATCAATGATGGCGTAATTTTCGACGACGGAGAAAGAGACTCGAGGATTTTGTTCTATCATCTTCATTTTTTTATTTTTCAAAGCTCCGTGGAAATAGAGTTCATCCCCGATGCGGACGAAATTGACCGATACAGCATAGGGGGTGTCGCCATCCGTAAGAGCCAGCGTTCCATATTCTGCATTATCTAAAATGTCGTGGATAATGGCGTCATCCGTGATTTCAAAATAAGGGTTCATGTGTTCTCCTGTATCGTATGTGGCCTTTGTGTTTTGGAGGCAGGACTTCAGTCCTGCATAACGGGACTGAATTCCCTGCTCCTGATTGGTAAAAATTATGGTATTATATGCGAAAACTAACCCCTTGTAAAGATACAAAAAATATAAAAATTATAAGGACAGTTCGATGTACCATCTCGATCCAAACCTCAAGACTCCGCTCCATATCCAACTCTACGAAGCGCTCAAGGAAGATATTCTAACCAACCACATAGTCGGAGATAAACTTTCCTCGATCCGTAAGGTCGCTACCCTTTATAACCTGAGCAAAACCACCGTTGAGTCGGCCTACTCACAACTCTATGCCGAAGGGTATATCGAAAGCCGTGCCCGGAGTGGCTACTTTGTCAGCGAACTCTATTTTGATACGTTTGATCTTGAGGAAAAAGCCGAAACGGTACCGACAAATGTCCCGGAGCGGGTGAAATACGACTTTTTCCCGGCGCAGCTCCATACAGAGGATTTCCCGCTGAAGACATGGAAGCGACTCTGTGCCCGTGAGACAAACGAATCTTTGGATTTTGGCGCCTATCCGGATGGGCAGGGGGAAGTACTCCTGCGTGAAGAGATCGCACGCTACCTCTCCCATTCACGCGGGGTGCGGTGTCGTGCCGATCAGGTGATCGTCACCCATGGGTTTATCGACGGGATGGAACTCATTGCCAAACTTGCCCATGAGCGTTATCATCATTTTGCCCATGAACTTCCCGGTTACCATATTGCTCACAAAGTTTTCAGCTCTTATGGGTACCGCACTACGCCGATCAAAGTGGGTAGTCAGGGACTTCGTGTCGATGCGCTTCAGCAGACGAAGGCTCAGATTGTTTACATTACCCCCTCCCACCAATACCCGACCGGCGTAACGATGCCGGTGGCTAAACGCCTCAAGCTTTTGTCACATATTCAATCTATCGGCGGATTGATTATCGAAGATGATTATGACAGTGAGCTGGCCTACTACAACCGCCCGATCCCTTCTCTCCAAGGGTTGGATGCGACCGGGGAGAGCGTGGCCTACGTCGGGACATTTGCCAAAGCGCTCTCGCCGGCGATCCGTGTGGGGTATCTTGTGCTCCCAGACTGGATGATGGAACGGTATCGAGAGGGCTATGATGCCCACTTTGCCCGCGTGAGCCTTATCACGCAGCGTACGTTGGCGGCCTTCATGCATGAGGGGCACTGGGATCGTCACGTGCGTCGTACCCGTATCCTCAATCAGAAAAAACATCAGGCGATGCGCGATGCGCTCATACGTTACCTTGGTACCACAGGGAGGATCGTTGCTGAGGGGGCAGGGCTGGCGATTTTGATCCAGCCAACCGTGCCGGAGTTTGACTGGAAGAGACTCAAAGCATTGGCTGCCAGAAATAGCATCACAATTTACCTTGCCAAAGAGCGAAGTGGTGGGGAGTTTGAAGCGGTTCGGATGGGGTTCGGTGGGTTCAGGCTGGAGGAGATTGAAGAGGCGGTAGCGGCATTTGCGGAGTGCTGGATGCAAATTAGAAATTAGAAGGTAGAAATTAGAAAGTGTGGTATGCGTTGCTTTGCAATGTTTTTATTGGAGGGGCTGGGACTTCAGTCCCACTAAACGCGACTGAAGTCGCATCCCCATAAAGTGCCGTCAAACAATAATCCAATTAACGGTGCGCAATTGCGCACCCTACACGACAAAAAAATCTAATTCTTCAGTTCTCCCCGCTTGAGTTCTCCGAGGAACTCCTCAAGCGAATAGCGCTGTCGATACGCCGGGGTCATGATGTG
>WFSU01000051.1 GCA_015485845.1 Nitratifractor sp.
AGAGGAGTTTCTCTTCGAGGTTGTATTGGTAGTGCTCATCGATCTGGCTGTTTTTGACTTTGGCTTCGAGCACCTCTTCTTTGGCTTTGCGGAGCATCTCCATGACGTTGTCGACGTTGAGGGGCTTGAGGAAATATCCCAGTACTTTCAGCTCGATGGATCGGTGGAGCTTCTCTTCATCCCGGAAGGCGGATACGATGATGAAATGCTGTTTGGGATCGAGGACATGAATCGCCTCGAGCATGCTCATCCCATCAAGGCCGGGCATGTTGAGGTCGGTGAGGACGAGGTCAAACGGGTGGCCTTCTTTGAGATGTTTTTTGTAGGTGCTGAGCCCCTCTTTTCCGTCTTTGGCAACGACCACTTCTTCGAAAATGGTGTTAAGATAAAAGCCGAGAATCTCCCGGGCATCCTCTTCGTCTTCGCACAGCAGTACACGTGTATGGATCATGGCGTTTCTCCTTGGAATGTAATGGTAAAGGCCACCCCGTCGTCTGTATTGGCGGCGACGATTTCGCCTTGCATGTTGTTTTCGATGATGGTGCGGGTCATATAGAGCCCGATGCCGGTGCCTTTGTCTTCAAATTTGGTGGTAAAGTAAGGCTCGAACATGCGCTCAAGTACCTCGGCTGATGCCGGACCTCCGTTGTTGGAGAGGGTCACCCGATGCGCATCAAAGTGGATGCGGATTTCCCCTTCGAGATGGGGTTCTTTCTCTCGGCGCAGAAGAATGGCATCTTTTGCATTAGCCAGTATATTCAAAATTGCCTGACGAAATTCATTTTTATACCCCTCAATTGCAAAAGAATCTCCCAATAGTTTCACTTTGATGCTATTTTTGTCAAATTGTGTCTGCATGATCGCGAGGGTCGAGTGGATCGCCTCTCTGATATCAAAGACGGTTTTCTTGCGAGACGGTCGATAGAAATCCCGAAAATCATCGATGGTCTCGGACATGAAGTTGATCTGCTTCCAGGCACGCTGGACGTAGCGGTCAAGCAGGACACGGGTGAAGTCGGGGTTGTCGACGTTGTCCCGGATGAAATGGAGGATGAGTGTGATGTTGTTGAGTGGTTGGCGCCACTGATGGGCGATGGAGCCAATCATCTCTCCCATGGCGGCCAGCTTATTCTGTTGGATGAGCAGTTTCTGCTTCTCCTGGTTTTTGGTGACCTCTTTTTCGACGAGGCGGGTGAGGCGCTCAGATGTCTCTTTCTGTTCGCTGATGTCCATACTCATCATGATAAATCGATGGGGATGTCCTGTTTCGTCCCAGAAGACTTTGCCCCGTCCGAGCATCCAGAGGTACTCTCCCGATCGGGTTCGGAGACGGTATTCGCAGATCATGTGTCCTTTTTGAGGACTGATTTTGTGCGTTTTCAATGTGTCGAGTACCCGCTGGGTATCTTCCGGGTGCATCAGAGAGAGCCAGGCATCAAACGATTGGATCTCTCCGGGTTTGTAGCCGAGAATGTCAAGCCACTTCTGGGAGAAAAAGGTTTTGCCGGTTTTGAAATTGGTGTCCCACAGCCCGTCGTTGGAGGCGATGACGGCCAGCTCGTAGCGTTCTTTGAGGCGTTGGAGGCGGGAGTGGGCTTGTTTGAGGCGTTTGCTGTACCGTCGGAGGATCGTGCGGATCATGTTGGAGAATGTCCGGGCAAAGAGGAGCAGCAGGATACCGACGGTGAGGATAATAGCGATGAGGACTCGCTTCTTTTCGGCCAGTTCCTGATGGATTTTTTCCATGGAGTGTGAGAGTTGATTCCCTGTGCGTGCAATGCCGACGGAGAGGAAGAGGCGTCCGAGTATCCGAGCATCACTCGCGGGATCCATGGTAGGAAGGATTTCCCATTTGCCGTGGTGGTGTCGATTGAACGCCCGGCGTCCGGTGTGGTCGTACAGCCAGAAGTAGTAGCCCTTCGGAGCCAGCGTGGGATCGGACATACTCTCCGTCAGGGCGTGCAGGGTAATGCTCCGCAGATCATCAACCCGGGAAAAAGCGCCGAAGAAGAGGGCATCATCCCCGGTGCCAACCCGCTCGAAGTAGCTCAGTTGAATGGTTTTGTCAAGGTCATTTTTCCACGAGAGGGCGGAGCGCTCCCCCTGAGAAAGGATATACATCATGGTGATTTTCAGTCGGGTTGGATCCTGGTGGTGGTTATTGAAAATAAGGTGCTCAATCTTTTCAAGTTGTTTCTGACCGTAAAGGAGGGTGTAGTGGGCATCGAAGAGTACCAGATTGACAGAGCCGGCACGCTCCAACTCCTGAAGAAAGGGTCGGAGACGGGGAAGGGGCTTTTGCACGCCCAGCCCCCGATAGATCCCTTCGAGGCGGTGGATGTCGCGTTGGAGTTTCTGCTGCACGAGGGAACGGTCGGCTGTAATCTGCTGGCGGACGGCAGCAATGTAATGGTCGAGATGCTGTTGACGGGTACTCTGCTCCTTTTGCTTGAGGAGGGCGATGCGGCTCTCAAGGCGGTGGTCGATCACCAGATGAGCCGTCACGATCGAGAGGAACATCAGCAGGAGGATAAACAGCGGGGGGACGTAAGCGAGGATCTTCTCAATCTCGGCAAGGGTATGGACGCGTCGATGCATGGGTTTACTCCTTGAGGCTGGACGGCTGGAGTGTCCGCAGGTGCGCGTCTTTGAGCCCGGTCAGGAGGGGCTCTCCGTCGGCATTGACCCGGAAGACTCCGTAGCGGGCTTTGGCGTAGTCTTGATCGGTACCCTCCTGGAAAAAGAAAGCATTGGTGGCGATTTTGACGTGCCCGTTTCGCTGGCGGTAGCGCAGGATAATCTCTCCAGGTCGAAGCTTTTGACCGATAAACGGGGTGACATACGTGGCGGTGCAGTTGCGTTCGACGTGCAGCAAAATCCGACCGTCGGTGTTGCCGGCCAATCCTCCTTCGGCGAGATCCTTGCGGAGGGTGTCGGCCAGCGCAAAACGGAGCCGCATATAGTCCCCCTGCATCAGGGAGCGGGGATCGACGGGGGCGAGACGGAGGCAGACGACGGTGCCGTGGGCCAGGTGTTGCTCTTTTTGGTAGAGGGAGAAACCGACAGAGAGGAGGATCAGGATCAGGAACACCCACGTTTTTTTAGAGAACACTATAGCTGCCT